>DDWA01000032.1 GCA_002345425.1 Caryophanales bacterium UBA2298
ACAATTTCCTAAGAAATAAAAAAATGAGTGCAATTTTCTCGCACTCATTTATATTAAACCACTTTCAATTTTTTCCAATAGTTGTTGTAAAGTTCCGTGTTCAAATTGGTTGATATCAATATTATTTTTATTATTTAGGCAATCAGTAACTAAAAAGGTTCTAATTCCTAATCGTTTCACTACCATATCTTCTATTGCGTCATTCCCAATCATAATCGTTTCATCTGGATCTAGGTTTATACGTTTAATAATCATTTCATAATAATTTAAACTAGGCTTTGCAAAATTACTGTTTTCATAGGTTGTTATGTATAAAAAATCGTTTCGATCTAGCATTGCCCATTCAATTCTTTTTTTAGTCGCAACTAAAGGAAATATTGGGTTAGTTGCTAGAACAATTGTTTTACCTCTTTTTTTTAGTGTTTCGATAATTTTTTTGGAAACTTCACTTGGTCTTGTTGTTGACTTAACAGCTTCAAATTCATTTTGATAAAACTGTTCCAATGCTTTTTTTAAAGTTTCGTGGTTAGAGTTTTCTGGATAAAAAACTTCCCAAAAGACGTCTTCGTTAGTTTTTTGACCAGTATTTTCAATCATTGCTTTGGTGCCTAACCAAAGTCGCTTAATCATTGTTTCTGGATTTAGTCCGAGTTCAGCAAACTTATTTCCCAACAAACCAAAATATTTTTTTATAAAAGCTTCTTCATCCAATGGTAGCAGTGTACCATCAAGATCAAACAAGTAATTTTTCGGCATTTTTATCAACTTCTTTCTTTTAAACTGCATGTAAATATTCTATATATATCTCCTTTAAAAGTCAATGAAAAAACGAAAAATGGTTATCGTTTGAATTCTGCATTTTTCTATGATAGAATGATGTTAATAAGTGAAAAGGAGATATAAATTATGAAACCTATTAATATCAAAGACATTGAACCAGTATTCAACAAATATAATGTCTCAGCAAAAACACTAGTAGATCATGATAATGCTACAATTAAAAATCTGTTTTTAAATCCCGGTCAAGCGATTCCAGATCATAAAGTACCGATGGATGTAACCTTTTTTATCTTAGAAGGTACCGGTCAAATTACAATTGGTGGTGAAACTGTAAAAGTTAAACCTCTCGATTGTTTGCTATGTCCACCAAACACCTTTATGTCAGTGAAAGCTGATGAAGATTCGGCACTATCATTTTTAAATATAAAAACACCTGGTTTAAAATCATAAATTAAAAAGATTAAGTCTAATAGTCGACTTAATCTTTTTTTCTGAATGTTTAAACTTTGTAAAATATAATATAGCTGAAGATACTAAAGAACTTATGAATCCGCCTAATCCAAGGGTAGCTCAAAGGGAATAACCTAATGCTCCCCAATCATCAGTCAAGAAAGCAGCTACTCCAAAAACTAGAGTGAAAGCTAACAATATCAGAGGAATGCTTAATAACATTTTTACATTTTTTTTCGCTAAAGCTTTGCTTATAAAATAACTCACTAAAGCAAAAACTAAGATATAAATAACAATCGGGTAATATTCTAAAACACTAAACATAACCATTAACAATATAATCACCTCTTGAATTAATTTTATCATAGTTAAAAATATATTTTATTTTGTATGATTTTCAGTTTCGAATTATTATTAAAAAATGGTAATATAATGTATTTTTTAGCTTTTTGTAGCCCTGATTGCTCGATATCCGTTAAATATGGTAAAATAGTAACATGGAGAAGGTGATTTAATGCATAATATTTTTCAAAACATGAAACAACTCCTTACTTTTGATTTTAAAAAACTTATTGTATTCGAAATTTTCATTAGAGTGTTTGGAATATTCGTTGTATATCCTTTAAGTAAATTAGGATTGTTTTTTGCTATTAAATTATCCGGATTTGATTATATTACTAATGAGGTCTTAGCTGAATTTTTATTTAAACCAAGTACAATTATTATTTTCTTGTTGATAGTCATTTTCTTTAGCATTTACGTTTGTATTGAATTTGTTAGCTTAACGGTACTATTTGACTCAGCTTACCATCAAAAGAAATTATCTTATAAAGATTTTATATTTATAAGTTTAACTAAAACTTTCAATGTTATTAAGAAATATAGTATTTTTATTATTCTTCCCATTTTAATTTTTTTCTTTATTATTGAATTAGGACAGATTTTATTTTTATCAAGCACAATAAAATTACCTGAAGATTTAGTAATAACAATAAGTTCTTTTAAGTATTTTTCTTTTTCTTTATTTATTTCTACTATAATTTTACTAGTATTTTTTACAGAATCAATATTTTTTGTTTATGAATTAATCATAAATAAAAAAACACTTAAGGAAAGCCTAAAATCCAAAACAAAAGCTTTAAAGGGACAAAGATTTAAGTTTGCAATTTGGTTTGTTTTGATAAACGCTTTACTCACTATAATTGTTTTTATTTTGTATATATCTTCTATTTATGTACTTAGTTTATTCATTGGCGCTTATCGAGGCGAGGAAGTTATTCTTAGTTTAATACTTACTTCAGCTTATACAATATATTGGATGATAAGCATCTTTTTTTCTATCATTATATTGCCTCTAAATATCTCATATTTATCTAGCTATTTCTATAAGATAAATCATATTACTAAAGAGTCTCCAGCTATTATTTCAAGACAAAAAATTAATCGTTTTAAAGAAAATCGGTGGCTAATAAGACTATTGATTGTCACTTTTTTAGTTTTTTTCTCCATAAATATTTTTTCGATTTCTAGGTCAGTTCGCTCCGCTCATGACCAAACACAATTTCTTAAACAAGAAGAAATTGTTGCGCATAGAGGAGCTTCTTATTATGCTCCAGAAAATACATTGTCAGCTATCGAATTAGCTATTATTCAAGGGGCTGACGGCGTTGAATTTGACATAAGAGAAACAAAAGATAATGTTCCAATATTATTGCATGACGAAACATTAATACGTACTACTAATGCCATCAGCAATAAAAGGGTTTCCGATTTAACCTATGAAGAGATTAGTGCTTATGACGCAGGAAGTTGGTTTTCTGAAGAATTTTCGTCGGAGAAAGTTCCGACCTTTGATCAGGCTCTACAAGTCATAAAGGGTAGAACGATTGCTTATATTGACATTAAAACTAGGAATGTAATAGTTGAAATGGAGATTGTTAGATTAATTGAAGAGTATGATATGGTTGGTGACGTAAGGATAATGTCATTTAATGAAGAACAGCTTTTTCGCTTTAAAGAATATAATCCTTCTTTAAAAACCATTTTACTAGTGGGAATGACTAACACCTATATTTATCCGTTTCTTGAAGATGATAGAATTGATGATTTTGCAATTAATACTGATGTTATAAAGAATAATCCTCGACTTATAGACGTTATTCACCGATACGACAAAAAAGCTTATGCTTGGGTTGTAGACGATCAAAAAGCAGTATATCTTGGTATGGATGCCGATGTTGACGGATTCATCACAAAAAGACCAATTGTCGCTAGAGAAATAGCATATTCAAAAAACATCAGCAATAATTTTAAAGAATTGCTGGATAGTTTATTTAAGCCGTAAAACTGGAGATAGCTAATAATGAAAGTTAACAAATTGATAAACTCATTTGAATCAGAGTTTGACTTAGTTGGCATTATCAAAACAAAAAGATATTTAGATGCTGCTATAGAGTTAAATATAGCTGTGCCAAAAAATAAATACCCCACTTTAGTAGTTTTAGGTCTAGCTTATCCTAAAAGGATAAAAAAGTCTAACGAAACGGAAACATATGCTTCTTTTTATACTTTTGGAAAAGATTACCACGTCGTCTTAGAAGATCGCATTAATAAAGTTATGGAAAAAATTCCCTTTGAATATGAATTAGATGTTGATAATCATCCTCATAACGAAAGGTTAGCTGCTTCAATAGCTGGAATTGGTTATTTTGCGAAAAACCAATTAATCATCAATCAAGATTATGGTTCATATATCTTTCTTGGTTTAGTTTTTATTGATGTTGAGATTGAGCAAGAACATATTTTACCGAATACAGGTGGATGCGGTGATTGTCATATCTGCATTGATGCTTGTCCTACTAGCGCTTTATCGGATAAAGGCTATGATATAAACAGGTGCATCAGTTATTATAATCAGACGAAAAAAATACTAAACGATGATGAAATAAATGCTAACTATTGCCTGTTTGGTTGCGATATTTGCCAGTTAGTTTGTCCTAAAAACATTAATATAAAATCATTTGTTCATCACGAATTTGAGTTATCAAGTAAAGAAGCTGTGAAATATGAAGACCTATTCCATTTGAGCGAGCGACAATTCAAAAACAAATATCATGATATGGCTTATCTTTGGAAGGGAAAAACAATTTTGATTCGAAATGCTTTGACGATTTTGTTAAGACATAAGAACACTCTATATAATGACTTAATACAAGAATCGATTGACAAACATAAAATGTCTTGGTATCAAGAAACGGCTAAAAAAGTTCTTAATAGATTAGAAAGTTTAGAACAAAAATAATTCTTACGA
>DDWA01000010.1 GCA_002345425.1 Caryophanales bacterium UBA2298
TATTCAGATTGTACTGTAGGTTTTCCTGCTAAAGACAGTAGTGGTAATCCGGGAATCGTTACAGCTGGACACTGTTTAAAAAACTGGCCAAGAGGTAAAAACGTTTACTACGATGGAGATCATGCAGGAGATACGCGTGATTATATATACCACGAGGGAACTGTTGATGCAGGATTTATTGAACTAAGAGACCCATCATTTAAACCTTCGCAAGATCTAGTTTTTGGCGGTAGTTATGATTATATTAGTACAAATTCATCATATTATGCCATAGGAACTTATATACAATTTCGTGGAACATATGGAGTTAATTCTGCTCGTACTTATACAATAGATTATGGTGTGATAACAAATGTATCCTTTACTTGGATAGAGGAAGGAGTAGTTCTCAATTCAAATATGATTGAGGCTAATATAATTACTCATTCTGGTGATTCTGGGGATCCATTACTGGTTTCAGTATATATTGGTGAAGGGTATTATGAACTTAATTTAATTGGAATACTTAGTGCTGGGACAATCAAATATCAGTTTTTAGTAAGACATATGACATTCTTGATGAGTTGAATCTAACTGTCTATTAACAGAATAGTGTTAGTATAGTATTGTAGGCAGGATAAGTTAGATTCTAATCTTTATGATAGAATAGAGAAAACCAACTATTAAAAAGTCAAGAGAATAATAAAGATAAAGTAGAGAGATAGAAAAAGGCATGATAAAAAACGAGAAAGCATCTCGTGAAATGTATGAAAAGTTAAAATTATTGTGCGATATATACCAACCTATATTTTATGATTGAGCAGAGAACTCTTAAGACTTTTTTGCCAACATGTCCCAAAGCGACATAATAGTGTTTCTTATCTTTATCAAGTTTTTTATGATAATACAAGGCAAATTTAGCATCACGCCTCACAATTTGCATAGAGACTTGATGAATTGCCCATCTGAGATAGTGGGACCCGCGTTTAGAAGGTCGAGTATTGGAAGCGTCATAGTTGCCTGATTGATAAACAATAGGGTCCATTCCAGAAAAAGCGAGTAGTGAATCAAAAGATTTAAAACGGTGAATATCACCAATTTCGCCAATAATAACCGCAGCTGTCGTATAACTGACACCAGGCACTGTTAAAATAAATGGAAAGTATTCATCAATAATTGATTTGATTTCTGATTCAATAGTAGTAATTTGTGATTGATAAGACCAAATCATCTCGACAAAAGATTTGATTTGGATTGCATAAAAATCAGACTTATCACCAATGGTATCTTTCGCTAGCATTTTCAGTTTTTTCGCTTTATCTAACTTAAAATAGCCCATAGATGAAACATACAAAAAGTTGGAGAGGCAATCAATTCTAGTTGAAACAAGAACTGAAGAAATAGCGTATTTGTGAAGGATAGCGTAAGATGTCTTGATATGTAATGAAGAAAAGAAATCAAGATACTCTGGAAATGACCTCGCAACAAGCGTATAAAGCTTAATTTTCATCTGAGACATTTCCTTAACAAGAGAAAAACGGTACCTAGCTAATGACTTTAAAGCCTCATTGTTGTATAATTTAGGTGTATAGGGCTTGAAGTTTAGTTGATTCTGAAATAAGAACATACAGATGGCTTTGGCATCAATTTGATCAGTCTTAGTCTTTCTTAAAGATTTTGACTTAGAAGTCATACTGGTTAATAATGGATTAATCTCTTGAACTGGAAAACCTTGGGCGGTTAAGTAGTTCATAATATTGAGATGATACAGTCCGGTAGACTCAAGATCTATACGCACTTTAGGATTTTGAGAGGACTCCATTATACTCAGTATGGTATATTGGAGTTTTTTGTATTCGGATAATGTATTATTGAATGAAACTCCATGAGATAAAATCTCACCGTGATGATTCATGATGAACACATCATGTTTGGTTGAAGCAACGTCGATACCGACAAAAATCATATGATAATCAACTCCTTTAAAATTGTTTAGCAATCATAGCGTAGCACTACGTTCCATTATCGAATGTAACCTTATTGTTTATAACCAGTCGTTTAAACGCTGTGACCAACTCATTACCATTAAGATAAAAGAACGTAGCTATTTCCTTTCTGTCCCAGTCCTAAAGGCTGTGAGGAGTGAACTCAATAGTCTACAATCATTAACAAATATATTATAACATTATCGGTTTATAGGTTTCCTTTAATAACCTAAATCTATTATATAAGGAGGTTTTTAAAATGGTAAAATATTATGTGTTATTTACTGTAGTAATATTAATATGTATTATCTACAAATTAATTTACAATAATAGGCTAAAAATATCTTTATCAAGCAATGATAAAAAAGTATTTAGAGTTTCGCCAGGTAGATTTACACTATATATTTTGATTTTATCATTGATTTTGGGATTTGGTACATCTATATATGATGTATATAAATTGGAAAGACAGATATTGTCAGTAGAAGATTACACTGTCGAGAATAAATATCTAAAAGAAGAAGTATTGAATAGTGATGTTGAATTTGTTTTTACTGAATACAATTTGTATTTTGGAGGAGCTTACTATGAGAATGATGTAGTCATTATCTGTATTACAGATGATGCTCCAGATGATTTGGTAGACTATTTAGTGACGCGCAATAGACCTTTTGAGTATGTAAAATATAATTATTCTGAGATATTAATTTTGTATCAGATTGTTGTAAGAAATTCAAAGGATATGGAAGAAATATTTGGAGTGGCAATAAATGAAAAAACAAATAAGGTTGTCATTTATACGAGTAATATGAGTGATGTTACCAATGTCTATCAAAGATATATAGATGAAAACGCTCTTGAAGTGAAGGAATCAGACAATTTAGTTGAAAGGTAGTTGTTGATTGAAATGGTATGGGTTTTGAACATGCGGTAGTATTCCATATGCATTTAAAACGAAGGGGAACTTAACTTTTGCATTAGGGTGCGCAAGATTTCAACAAGGGTGCGCAAAAAGTCAATAAGGGTGCGCTAGTGTATCAATAAAGGGTATGCAACCCATTTGACTATGAAGTAGCTTCCAAAAATAAGAGAAATGGTATAGTAAAAATGGCACTCAGATTAAGGAAGCTTTTTTGTTTCTAATTGATTTAATGCAAATTGAGTGCGATAAAAGTACTCTCCAACGAACAGAAAGGCATAAAACATAAAATAAGTATTGTACAACGAACAAATAAGTGGTAATATATTATTGAAAAGGGGTGATTCAGATGATTAAAAGAACTATCTATCTAAACCAAATTAAACCATTCATGAAGATAGATTTATTAAAAATCATCGTAGGGATTAGGCGGTCAGGAAAATCGACTTTAATGAAACAAATAATTTCTAGCCTAATTGAAGATGGGGTTAATAAAACCCAAATTATCTATTTAAATTTCGAGGATTATCAAATTAAACATCTTAAGAACCCAGATAAATTATTTGAATATATTAAAGAGAATTTATCTAAGGATGGAAAGACTTACATTTTTCTCGATGAAATACAAGAAGTCGCTAACTTTGAACAAGTTGTAAATTCATTTCACGCAACTGAAGATGTGGATATCTATTTAACTGGTTCGAATTCTAAAATGTTATCTGGAGAGTACGCGACATTGTTAACTGGTAGATATAAAAGTTTCAACGTTTTTCCATTATCTTTTAAAGAACTAGTAGATTATTATAAACCACGTAACAAAGAAGATATGTTTAATGATTATATAAAATATGGCGGGTTTCCAATACTTATTAATTTCAAAACCGAAGCTGAGAAACTTTCAATCCTTAACGATCTTTATAATTCTATAGTGATAAAGGATTTAGTTCAAAGACATAATATTTTTGGTGTAGATATTTTAGAAAAATATATGAGCTATCTTTTAAATACAATATCTTCTCAATTTAGCGCGAAAAATATCATTAACTATTTTAAAAATGAGGGTAGGAATATATCAAGAGAAACGTTATATAATTATATCAGTTATGCCAAAGAGGTCTTAATGATTTATTCAGCTAGAAGATATGATTTGAACGGAAAAAAATTATTGACGACTAACGAAAAATATTTTATAAATGACCAAGGATTAAGGGCAACAAAATTTAACAACCTAAAAGATATTGAAAAAATACTAGAGAATATAGTTTATTTCGAGTTGTTGAGAAGAGGCTACGAAGTATCTATAGGGATGATTAATGATAAAGAAATTGATTTTATTGCTACAAAAAACGACCTAGTAGAGTACTATCAAGTAGCATATATAATGGAGACAGAAAAAACTAGAGAAAAAGAATTTGGGTCTTTATTGTTAATACGTGACCAATTTCCAAAATATGTTTTATCAATGGATAAGTTTGATTTCTCTCAAGAAGGTATTATTCACAAGAATATTATTGACTTCTTGTTAGAGTAATAAAATTAATTTTACAAAATTCGCTTTCTAGAATAATCTTAGAGTATATCACTAAATCATATATTATTTATTGGAGATGTTAGCGCGTTTGATAGCAAGTTAGGGAAATTAGGATTTGTATTATTCTTCCCAATATTGATTATTTTTTTCTTATTGATTAGATGGGAATATGAAATTGATGGGATTGTTGCGCTTATGGGATTGCTTCTAGCCGTTGTTTCACTATCAATCATTAATTCTAGCAAACACACTGAATTAGGATCTTTATTCCAGCTAAAGAAAGACTACAAAATATTTAAGTTTATTGATTATAATCAAGACGTATATAGTAAACTACCGGTAATATTTTTTTTAATTGCTTTTAATTTTATATTGTGTATTATTTTTGTGGCATTAACATTTATATTTCCAAGTTGGAATATGCTGTATATTCTGATTGGTATGAGTTCATGGATTATGTTAACGTTTATTTTTTCGGTAGTTGAGTACATAATTTATAAAATAAGATACAACTGATTATATATATTGCACAACTGAAAATCCAATGGATTATGAGGAGGAATGAAAATGTGTCAATTGAATGCTTTCTTAATATCAAAAGAAATACCTCAAGAGTTGATAATCAGTTTAATGAATCAATTTGATATGGAGGGTGAATGCATAACAAAAGAAATCGAATTAAACGAAATCTATAATAAATACAATATATATATTAACTCGCCATATAGGTGTGATTGTGGTTCCTTCGTTACAAAATTTAGTGATCCATCTTATAATGGTTTAAATATAATGGAAATACTGAAAAATAGAAATAGAGAGAAAGTAATTCGATTAAATAAGATAAGAGATTTTATATCAAAAGATACTTACGAAGAAGACAAACTGGAATTTCTTGAAAAATATAATATTTTGCATCCGAAAGTAATCGCTAAGGAAAACGAGTTTTTGATGAAATATAATGAATCAGCGGATGCGTTTTTGAAAATAAAAAATGAGATTAGTAAATCAGTTTTACATAATGAGTGGAATGAATTTATTAAGAAAAACAAACAAATGTATGATTCTATTTTTTTATATTCGATAGAGTTGAACATATGATAGTTTAGCAATAATTATTTTATATATTTTAAAAAATGTTACAAGGGTCAAGACAAGGGTCAAACTAGTTTATAATTTGATTGAAACGGCTAAATATACAGTGAAAAACACTATGTGTGAAAATGCTTGATGTGCAGTGGGTCGGGGGTTCAAATCCCTCTGGTTCCACCATGATGACTAAATATTGCGAAGTTGATTTTTTCAATTTTCGCTTTTTTTATTTACAAATTCACATTATTTTTCTATTACTTAAATTGATGGTTAAATTTAATTTTTTTTATGAATACTTATGTCTAGTGTGCAAACACAAAAAATGAAATTGTTATAATTGCATATTAAAATTAATAAAATATGCAATTATTGCAATTTAATCATTGAAATAATATGCAAATAATTGTATAATTAGTTTGGTGGTGATAATATGTCTATTAAAGAGTTGAGAAAAACTTTAGATTTAACCCAAAAAGAAGCTTCTGAATTAGTTAAAATTCCCCTAAGAACATATGTTAATTATGAAAATGATAAAACAAAAAAAGATTCTATTAAGTATCTTTATATTAAAGAGAAGCTTGAAGAATATGGTTTAATTGATGAAGAGAACGGGATTTTATCTATTGAAAAAATTAAAATTATTGTTGAAGAAGTTCTTTCTTATCATGATGTTGAATATTGTTATTTATTTGGATCTTATGCTAAATCAAAAGCAACTGAAACTAGTGACGTTGACTTATTGATCTCAACAAAAATTACTGGATTAAATTTTTATGGATTAATCGAAGAATTGAGAGAAGCCCTACATAAAAAAGTGGAAGTTATAACAGTATCTTCTTTAGAAGAAAATCATGAATTAATTAATGAAATCTTAAAAGATGGGATAAAGATATATGGATAATGTGAAAGATGACAAATTTTACTTAGAAAAAGTAGTCTTAGATATCAAATTCCTAATTAAACACACGCAAAATATTACTAGAGAAGAACTAGAAAAAGATGAAGTATTGCTAGATTCTATTATGTTTAGGTTTATTCAGATCTCAGAATTAATAAAAAAATTAACATATGAATTTAGAATAAAAAACTCAACAATACCTTGGAAAAATATTATTGGTTTAAAAAATAAAATGATACATGAGTATGGGAATATTGATTTAGATATTATATATTCTACTCTTAAGAAGGATCTCTTTGAAATCCTGTATTTATTGCAGTCTTCAATTGAATAATTAATTTTGTTTGTGTTTATTAATTTCATTTGAGCACGTAATTATACAAAATTATTATATAGTGTTTAAGGATAACAACTAAGTTATCCTTTTTTTACAAAAAAATATTATAATTTGATAGATTAAAATATCTTATTATAAGTTGCTTTACAAGAATTCAATAAATCAAAGTAGGCTGTTGCATGTTCTGTTCTATTCATATATAATTTTGATAAAGAGGTGAGTTTCAGTGAAAAGAATAGTATCTGCTTTTACAATGTTTTTATTTTTAACAATTTTAAGTTTTAGTTTTGTATTGAAAGTTAAAGCCGATATGGGTCCTAAACCATCGACCACTGTAAATATTGTCGGTTTTGACCAACCATATTACTTTGATTTACTGGTAAAAACTAATGAAGAATATGTTATTGAATTGACTGAAGAAGAGATCTTTGAACAAATTGAATATTATTACTACCGAGATGATTTCCCCGCTGAACTAAATGGTTTTAATGACCTTGATGGCTTCGCCTCTTACACCTTATATCGAGGAATACCTCATCCAATTGGGCAAATTGATGAAAATACTTATATATCATCTTATTTAACTCCAGACGAATTTAAAATTGCTTTAGTTTTAGAAACTGGTGAAATAATAATCTCTGATATTATTAATAAAACAATGTTCAATGCTAACTTTACTTTTGATTTAACCTCTTTTTCTTTAGTTGATTCTGAAAGCATTATTATTGGCGGAATCACTGTTTATAATGTGAACTCAAATTTATCCGAAGAAATTCCATATGGACAAATGATTTTAGAGATTATTATTGCAGTAATATTAACCATAGCGATTGAATTATTTATATTATTTATATTTAGATATAATAGTAAATTATCTTATATTCTAGCTTTAAAAGTAAATGTTTTTACTCAATTCGTATTAAATTCAATATTAATCTTCGGATATTTATTTTTGGGATTTTTTGGATATTTTTTCCTTCTAATTATTGGAGAAATGGTTGTTTTGTTATTAGAAATAGTCTTTTATACTAAGTTTCTTAAAGAAAAGAATAAATGGCTCTCTACAATTTATGCAATAATAGCAAATATTTGCAGTTTAGTAATTGGACATTATTTATTGATTTTGATATTTGGATAATAATTTTTCGTGAAAGGAAAGTATACTGATATAAAAAGAGAATATTTAACGAGTGCACTAAAACATAAAATCGAGAATGAAATATATTAAACTAATATGCTTAAGTCATAAAATTAATTTATATATGATGGTTTAGAAGCTATTTTTTTAGTTATTTCAGAAAAAGTAACAAGGGTCAAACTAGTTTTAGATATAATTAAAACGGCTAAAAACAGGGATGGATACAGTTCGTGTGAAAATGCTTGACGTGCAGGGAGTCGGGGGTTCAAATCCCTCTGGTTCCACCATAAGTATTTGAAATAGCTTCCAAAAATTAGAGAAATGATATACTAACCAAGCCACTCTGATGAAGGGAGCTTTTTTATTTTATGAGATTAACACTAGAATAGAAAATAAAGATCT
>DDWA01000033.1:0-4327 GCA_002345425.1 Caryophanales bacterium UBA2298
ACAAATACTGTACCAACATAAACAACTGGTGTATACCATTTAATAATTTTTTTGATAACTAAATATAAACCGCCAAACAGAATTGCTAAAGCACCAGTTTCTCCCATAACACCAGGAATGGTTCCAATAAAGAAATCATATAATGTGCCATAAGGTTTAACCAATACATCATAACTAATTTGTCTTGATGAAGCTAATACTCCAAGTGGAGTAGCTCCTGCATATGAATCTACTAATACTTCAGAAGCATTAAATAAACCACCCGCATTATTTACTACACCCATAAGCGTAAATCCAACAACTGCATATCCTAAAAGGGCAGGATTAAAGATGTTATGTCCAAAACCACCGAAAATCATTTTACCAATAATCGTTGCCACAAAAGCCGCAAAGATTAAAACCCAAATTGGTGTATAGAGTGGTAATAACAATGCTAAGATAATTCCGGGAATCGCCGCAAATGATAATGACAATTTTTGAGATATGTCATGGAAGCTTCGGTGTTCCTTATCGGTTACAAAGAAGAAAATACCTTCCATCAATGAGGAAATGATTCCTCCCATCATGATAAAGAACAATGGATAAAGCATTTCTAGGAAAGTTATATTACCATCCATATATACTTGAATACCATTTTTATACCACGCGAATAAGATTACCGGTAACAAGGCAATAATAAAATCTTTCATAATTACTTTTGTGCCATAATCTTTTTCATCGGTTTGTCTTAAGAACGGAGCTTTACCGCCAGCAAATCTAGCCATTATTTGCCTCCCTTCAGTAAGAGCGCCTTACCTTTTCCTACTGCTTCAGTTATTTCTATATGAGATGGACAAACATAAGAACATAGTCCGCACTCAACACATTTATTAGCGTTTAAATCACCTAATAATTTTAAATCTTTTCTTTCAAAAGCTTTTTTAATCTCTGTTGGCGTCAAATATGTAGGACATACATCAGCGCATCTTCCACAGCCTAAACACTCAGGATATAATCCTTCGATTACTGGTTTGACAACTACTGATCCTAAAGTATCACTAACAATTAAATCATCAATAAATATTGCTTTACCAGTCATTGGACCCCCAGCAATATAATTATATTTAAGTGGATCCAAACCATCGATATAACCACCACATATTTCAACTAAATCACTTATTTTAGTTCCGATTGGTACTACAAATGCGTGTGGTGATTTTACGCCTTCACCAGTAACACTAATTGGTCTGACGATTTGCGGTATGTTCTTTTCAACTATGTCAGCGAAGATAATTGCAGTCGCGGAATTATTGACAATAACACCTGCCTCAGCAGGTAAGTTATTATAAGTTTTCTTTGTAACTTGTTCAACGACAAATTTTTCCCATCCTGATGGATAGACGTTTTTTACCGGAAATACTTCAACGTTTGGGTAATCTTTTAAAAATGGTTGCATTGATTCTCTAATTTCTTTGTAATTTATTTTATAAACAACATAAGCTTTTGAAGCTCCCGCAGCTCTAGCCATGTAAGTAGCACCTTTTAAAAGTTTTTCAGCATAATTAGTTATGAAATGATAATCACATGTCAAATAAGGCTCACATTCAACAGCATTAATAATCACTGCATCAATCTTCGCCTTGGTTTTATATTTAACATGAGTTGGAAAACCCGCTCCACCTAAACCTGTAAGCCCTGCAAGTTCCATTTTTTCGATAAGTTGTTCTCTTGTTAACTTATCAACATTCTTTTCTTCTTTGATTGTGTCTGCCAATTCATTTTTTAAATCATTTTCAATTTCAATAGCATCGACCATTTTACCGCTTGCATGCCATACCTTTTTGATGGCAATCACATTACCGCTAATGCTAGCGTGTACCCGAACGCTAAATGGTTTATCAATACTTGCTACTAATTGTCCTATCTTTACGTAATCGCCAACCTTTACTTCTGGCTTAAGAATTGAAGTTCTTTGAATTAAAGGTATGTATACTTTTTTAGGACTTAAATACTCTGTTAGCGGATTTTTCTTAGACATTTCTTTTTTGCCGTCAATAAAAATCCCTTTTACTTTTTGAAAAATCATCCACTGTCCTCCGTCTTAAAATTAAACCAAAATAATTATATCATAAGCCTATTTTTTAACCAATACTTTCTATAAAGAAAGTGCTTGCATAAATTTTAGGCAAAGTATTCTTTAACAAGTTTAATTGCTTGTTTTATTTCATCTCTTGTAACATCAAAATGAGTCACGAATCTGAATGAACCTTCATAAGGAAGGATCTTAACTCCGTTTTTAAATAAATATTCATCCAATTTTTCTTTTCTATCATCATCAATAGCAAAGAAAACCATATTGATGTCTAATTGACTTTCATCAATTCTAATGCCAGGTATTTCTCTTAATAAACTTTCCATATAACGAGCATTTTTATGATCTTCTTCAAGGCGTTTGCTCATTTCCTTGATGGCAACAAAACCACAAGCTGCTAAAATTCCAACTTGGCGCATCCCTCCTCCCATTATTTTACGATTCAATCTCGCTCTTTCAATAAACTCTTTTGAACCTACCAATATCGTTCCAACTGGAGCTCCTAAAGCTTTTGACAAACAAACGCTGACTGTGTCAGCATATTTAGCAATCTCACTAACTTCAACTTTTAAAGCTGTGGCTGCATTAAATATTCTCGCCCCATCTAAATGCACAGCTAAATTATGTTTTTTAGCAATATTAAAAACTTTTTCCATATAACCTAGAGGAATAACTCTACCATTATATGCATTCTCCATACAAACCAATTTCGTCCGCGTTGTCGAAATGGTTTTAACTTTAATCATTTTTTCTAATTTTTCTAAATCCCATATCCCATTTTCGCTTTCAAGTGTAAATAATTGAACACCAGAAATAACAGGCGATGCACCTGATTCATGTTGAACAATATGAGCAAACTGATCAACAATTACTTCATCACCTTGTTTACAATGAGTAAATAAAGCCAATTGATTAGAAAAAGTTCCTGATGGTACGAATACAGCAGCTTCTTTTCCAAACAATTTGGCTGTGTAATCTTCTAGAGCGTTCATCGTCGGATCATCACTAAAAACATCATCACCAACTTCAGCTTTAATCATCTCTTCTTTCATCCTTGGGGTTAATTTAGTGACGGTATCACTTCTTAAGTCAATATACTTCATTGCTTTACTCCTTCATTAATAATTCTTGATATATTTTAGATATCTCCATCACATTAACAATGAATTTAGGATATAAACCAGATATATATTTATCATCAATCTTATTAGCCAATCTTGTTAATATCTCTTGTTCACGATCTTGATTTAAAATTTCTAAACCTTGATTTTTCTTTTCTAGAGCTATCTTCTTTACAATTTCCAATCGTTTAATAAAAAGACTTTGCATCTCATCGTCTATCAAATCAATTTCTTTTCTCAAGTTTTCCATATAATTTTATACCTCACAATCATATTTATTTTACCACAAAATAACCGTTATTTCACTTAAAATTTTAATTAAAAAAGATGTTTCGAATTACAATCAAAACATCTATATTAAATATTTAATTTTTTCCTTTAATTTTATCCTTCCCAACGCCTTGGATCCCCCTTGACTTCGTCAAGTATTTCCATATCTTCTTCATGAATCACAAAATCAACTTCTGAGTTTTGAATAATTCTTTCTTCATGAACAGACTTAGGAATCGGAGACATACCTTTTTGCAATAAATAACGAATACATATTTGCGCCGGACTAACTTCATATTTTTCTGCAACTTCTTTAATGGTTTCGTTTGTCAATAAATAGCCGATACCTAAAGGTGAGTAAGCGATGATAAAGATTTCTCTTTCTTCACAATATTCAATAAGTTTAGTATGATCAATACCAATGAAATGTCCAATTTGATTAACGTGAGGAACAATATCACAATTTTTGATAATATTTTCCAAATGTTCAATTTCAAAATTACTAACGCCGATAGCTCTAATTTTTCCTAGCATATACAATTCTTCCATCGCTTTATAGGCTTGAACATTACCTTCATCACAGTTTTTACCAATCTCATTCCATGGCCATGGAGCGTGAATGATGAACAAATCTAAATAATCAGTTCCTAAAGCTTTTAACGTTTTGTTAAAAGCTTTTTTAGCTCCTTCATATGTTTTTATATGTGATTCCAGTTTAGATGTAATAAAAACTTCTTCTCTTCTTAATCCGCTATCTTTAATTGCTTTACCTACACTTGCTTCATTTTGATATCCTTCAGCGGTGTCAATGTGGCGATAACCATTTGCCAAGGCTAAACTGACTGCATTATATGCATCGTCGCCT
>DDWA01000033.1:4362-8293 GCA_002345425.1 Caryophanales bacterium UBA2298
CTTCTCCTTTTTCTATCTAAAATACATAGCAACATTTTCTAATTCTTTGATAATTTCAATGTTTTGTGGACAAAGTGGTTCGCAATTGCCACATTGTTGGCACATGTCAGCCAATTCTTCCGGTTTTAATTGATTAAAATATTGTTTCTTAAAAAATTCTTTATCATCAAAAATTGAAGCATTGTTATAAATTGCGAAATTTCCAGGGATATTGACTCCATGTGGACATGGCATACAATACTTGCAATTTGTACAATCAACTTTAATTCTTGATTTGTAAATTGCCTTTACTTCATTTATCAATGACTTTTCTTTTTCTGTTAACATCTTCACTTCAGCCATTGAAGCTTCATGAATATTATCATCAATGTGATCAAAATTATTCATGCCGCTAAGAATTACTTTAACTTCAGGTTTATCCCAAAGATATCTTAAAGCCCAACCAGCGGGGGTGTGTTTTTCAGGATAACTGTCCCAGAGTTTTTGAACTTCATTAGGACCCTTAGCCAATCTTCCGCCTCTTAAAGGTTCCATGATAATAACATCTATTCCTTTTGAAGCAGCTAAATGAAGACCCTTTAAACCAGCTTGATATTCTTCATCAAAATAGTTCAATTGGATTTGACAAAAATTCCAATTATATGCGTTGATTATTTCTTCAAAAACTGTAAATTCATCATGAAAAGAAAAGCCAATATTTCTAATTTTTCCACTCTCTAAAGCTTCTTTAATAAAATCGAAGACATTATTCTTTAAGTAATTATCCCAATATTTTTTATTAAGAGCGTGCAATAAATAAAAATCGATATGATCAGTTTGTAAGTTCTTAAGTTGGATATCTAAATATTTGTCTAAATCTTCTCTTGATTCAATCAACCAAGATGGTGATTTAGTTGCTAAAAACACTTTTTCTCGGTAGCCATCCTTTAAAGCTCGACCAACAAAAGACTCTGAAGTTCCGCCATGATAGGGGTAAGCTGTATCAACATAATTTATTCCCTTATCGATTGCATAACGCAATTGATTAGTCGCTTCTACTTCATCTATTTGTTCATATTTATCATCAATCACAGGCAATCGCATACAGCCGAATCCTAAAATGGAAACCTTATCTTTATTTTTACCCATCGTTCGATATTTCATCTATTATCCACCTCTCATCACTGTCGTACTTTTATTCTATCATATTGAAGAATATTAATAAATCGACCTTATAAAACTTACCAATAAATTTTTATGTTAAACTTTCAACAATAACCATCACTGCACTATAAGCTAAGAGAAGCGACATAACAATATTGTAAATTACCCTATACCTAGTTAGATATTCTTTAAACACTTGTCCGAACAATCCCCAAACAATTACTGATATATAACATAAAACTGCCATCAAAAACGCAAATAAGATTATAAAATTAGGATCAAATCCTAATTCCAAATAAAATGTCGCAACTGTTAAACCGAAGATTAGGGTTTTGGCGTTAATAAAATTTAACATAATGGCCATAAAAAATAATTTATCACCGGTTATTAGCAATTTATCTTCATCTTTTCTCGAAAGAAACATCTTTAAAGCTAAATATAAAATGAATAATCCACCTAAAACCCCAATTATCTGCGTGATAATCCTAATATTAGTGTATAAATAAACATTTAATAAACCTGTAATAACAAATACCAAAAATGTTCCAACTAATATTCCTAGCATGAATCTCATCGTCTTTTTAAAACCAACACGAGCTGACGAGATTGAAGAAAAAATATTATTTGGTCCTGGAGTAAAAACAGAGATTAAAATGTAAGTAATGAATCCGGCCATAAATCTCACCTAATTATCAATAAGATAAATTAATTATACCTTATTTAATAAAACAAAGCTTGACAAGAATTAAAAAAAGAAGGAATTTTTTTCCTTCTTTATCTTTGGATTATTTAATTCTTCTAGCAACGTAAGCGATGATTTCAGGACCAGTATGGACTCCTAAAACTGGTGTTAATGTTACTAGACTCAAATTTCTGACATTAAGGGCATTTTTTAATTTATCGACCAACTCTTTGGCTTCGTTTTCATTATCACCAAAGTGAATGATTAAATCTATTAAATCATTGCCAAATTTTTCCATTAAAATTGATTTCATTTTTAACAATGATCTTTTCAAACCAAATCCTTTGGACAGTGTAACATAAACCCCTTCATCATTGACGGTAATAACTGGTTTGATGTGTAACAAATCACCGATTGTACCTTCAACTTTACCGATTCTTCCTCCGGCTTTTAAATACTTCAAAGTATTGATAGTATAAAAAGCAATACTATCTTTATGTCTTAGTTCATCTAGAAGTGGAACTATTTTATCAAATGGGGTATTAACATCAAGAAGTTCTAAAGCGTATTCCACGATAAAACCTTCTCCACCACCAAGTGTTAAAGTGTCATATTGTAAAATTTTTAATTCCTTTTCTTCAGCTAAAGCCAATCTGAAAGAATTAAAAGTTCCGCTTAAACCTGATGAGATGTTAATTACTAACAAGTGGGTAAATTCTTGTTTTTTAATTTCTTTTAAAGTGTCTTGTAAATCCTGAGGTGAAGGTAAAGAAGTCGATACTTTATGCGTATCTAGTTTCGCATAGACATCAGAGGCACTGATTTCTACTTGGTCACGATATTCTTTCCCGTCAATAACGATCATTAATGGAACAACAAATAAGTTATTTTTACTTTGAATAAATTCTTTACTTAAATTCGCTCCTGAATCAGTCAAAACTGCTATTTTCATAATATTAATTACTTCCTTTCGTGAATTACTCTATCACATTGAGTAGTTTAGCAGTTTTATATTAGTCTGTCAATAAATATCCTTTCATTCATTTAAAAAAACTTATTTCCATCACAAAAAAAACCAGTTCAACTGGTTTTTTGGTTATTCTTAATAAACTTTTTATAGAATATTATATGGATAATACCACTTAATAAAAGGGGTATGAAAACAATTAACAATATTAAAATCTTATCTGAAAAATTAATGTACATTTCAAAGAAGAAAAAGGCAAATACCGCTAAAGCAACTAAAGCAAGTCCCAAAACCAAGTTCATCTTTCTGAAGACAAGGTTAATTAAAAGTAACACAATCCCTATCGAAGCGTGAATTAAGAATGCCCCAATATTTTGCCACAAAGTATTAGTTATACTATAAGCATCTAGCGACATAATAATAAAGAAAATCGCAACTAGATAAACAATAATATTCATTACTTTTATTAATTTTTTCATATTAAACCTTCTTTATAAAGAATGTAAATATAATTAGATAATATTTTGAATTTCAATTAAATCTTTTATTTTATAATCAGCTAAATCTGAGTTACAAGCATCATTGATCGCTACAGCGGTCATTCCTGCAGCTTTAGCTGCTTCAATACCAGAGATAGCGTCTTCTACTACAAGACATTCATCAGGAAGTAAACCTAACTTTTCACAAGCAACTAGAAAAACTTCGGGATTAGGTTTTGATCTAGTGATGTCATTGCCATCTGCAATGGCATTAAAAAGATTAGTTATTTGTAATTGTTTAAGAATCTTTTCAGTATTTCTACTAGAAGATCCAATCGCAACTTTAATCCCTTTATCCTTTAAATAATAGATGAGATTAAGTGCATTTGATAATAAATCATTAGGAGTTAAATCATTAAGAAACTTTAAGTAAATATCATTCTTATAACTTGTTAAGTCGATTTTTTCTTGTTCTGAATATTCCTTCTTGGCTTTTTCTAAAATGATATCCAAAGATGCCATTCTTGAAACACCACGTAAGCGATTATTTATTTCTTTGTTAAAGAAAATACCTTCTTTATCAGCTAAAGCTTTCCAAGCTCGATAATGAAATTCATCGGTACTAACAATAACTCCGTCTAAATCAAATATTACTGCTTT
>DDWA01000037.1 GCA_002345425.1 Caryophanales bacterium UBA2298
AGATACGGTCTCGACAAACTGATGATGAGACTTCCACAGTCCCAGAAAGCGAGCATCGGTCTGGTGTTTTTCTGTATGAACCTCAGACAGCTTCTTTCTTTTACACATTTTTATGAAACGCTCGAAATGCTTGTTTTTGCGATTGATTCCAACCAAACGGCGTTCGTTTTCTAAGAGGAAAGATCTCTGTTCTGAAAATACCCTCGAAAATCAACAGACCCTAAATAGATTTAACCCGAGATATAGGCTATACAATAAAATAGTATCTTGATTCATAAATTACCTCTCAATAATTCACTTCAATGTCTTATATTAAACTATTATGCGAAACGCTAATATTTCTTTGTAGTCTACCGTTATATTTTTATATAGAATTACAACTATTTATCTCATTCTTGGCTTTGCTTTATTGCACTGAAATATTCTAAACTCATTTTAGCAAAATACTTCATAGCATCTCTATATCCATACTCATAAATTCTTTTTGAATGCTCTGATGAAAAATCAAGTACCTTCCCCAATCTTCTCGTGGCCTTCATTTCATGGATCTTAACATTTTTGTATTTCTGTTTTATGGATCGCATTGAAGACAGCATTGATATTGTAATACATATAATCTCGTCGCAACCAAAATCAATAAGAGGTTGAATTGGGGTATTGTCAAAATATCCTCCATCGCGATACTTTCTGCTGTTGGTTACAACCGGAGGGAAAACAACCGGAATTGAACAGGATGCAACCACTGTATCAATTTGTAAATCTTTATTGATTTCTTTAAGCGGAATATATTGGACTTGAGAATCTTTTTGAATATAATGAGCAAAAGTAGATTTTAATAAATCAATTATTCCTTTGTCAGCGTCTCCAGTATCTGCTATTGCAATGAAAACATCCTTATTTCTTAACAATTCAAAATCAATATTTTCATCTAATAATTGATTCAATTTCTTAATTGAAAACAATCCACTATCAATTACTTTAAGTTTTTGATCTCTTAGTGTCTTAACAATTGATGGATTATCACCTAAAGGTTTTTTTGGAACATTAAACCATATCTCTTTAGCAACATCCATTGTACCTGCTGCAACAAATGTGACATTAACCGCACCGATTGAAGCTCCAGAATATGCTGTTGCTCTATCTAAAATGCCTAATTCTTGAAGAGCTCTCAATGCACCAATTTGATATGCTCCTCTTGCTCCACCACCAGACAAACAAATGCCTAACTTTTTCATATAATTATTCTCCATATGTTAATTACTTTTTAAAAACAATCGTTGTTTGTTGAAAATATTATCAATAATATTCAAATACTCATCTTTTGACAATGCATTTTCACTACTAATCCATTCAATAATTAGATTTACAAGTGCTCCCTCATAGAATGTGAGTAGATGTATATCCGAATCTTCCAGTCTAGTGATTTTTTTTGTAATTAATCTAATATCGGAACTAAAAGATTGTACAATTAACCCATATAGATTTTGTTTGATAATCACATTAAATATCGACTTAAAGCTATCAATTATACCTAGTATCAAATCTAGAATTTCTTTTGGAGCATTTATTGCATTTGCAGACATTTTGCGAACAATTTTACTAATAATGTCTTTAAATTTAAAAAGAATTATATCCTCTTTAGAATTGAAGTGTCGATAAAATGAGAGTCTAGCAACATCTGCTGCTTCAGTAATCTCAACAATAGTTATTTCGTGATATGTTTTTACTTGCATTTTCTTTATTAGTGCTTCGAAAATTGCGTTCTTTGTTTTGATTATTTAACGATTCATTAAATTATCCTCCTCGGATTAAAAAATAGCAGAAACTATAAGTTTATAACTTACTTACATAATGTCTGACTTTTATTTAAAAATATGATAAATTTGTTATTTCATAGTGTTCAAATAGTTTGCAATATTTCAAATTTTATGATATCATAAAAATGTAACATATGCAACATTTTAAACACTTGTAACTTTAAAAATAATAGGTGAACTTAATGGAACTATATAAACGGCTTCAATATATAAGAAAAGTTAGAGGTATGACACAACAAGATACTGCCGATTCCTTCAATATTAGTAGACAGGCTATACAAAAATGGGAGAATGGAGAAAGTGCCCCTGACGTTTCAAAACTTTATGAATTATCTAAATTGTATAATGTATCTCTTGATATTCTTCTAGATGAGTCTCTTAACGAAAATCAATTAACTTCATTAATATTTTCCAGTAATCATATAAAAAATCAAACTACAATTCATATACTGAATATAATAAAAAATCCTAGCAAGATTGATTTGGTCATTTTTGGTATTGTCGCTGTTAGCACATCTCTAATTTTACTTACTTTGCATGTCATAGGTGTGGGTTTAGTTCTGCTTATCTTTTCCTTCCTCATTTCTCTTATTATTAGTTCGTTATATTTTTTTATTAACGCAATTATGAATATAAATATTGGTTTGTTTTCTGTGTTAACAAATATTGGTTTTAGTATGTTAAGTGTTGGTTTATTTTATTTGTTGTACAGTAACCTTCGAATGTTTATATTCCGTTATATCGATTACATCAAAAGGATTGCAAGTCGTATTAAGACATATCTCGACTTATTGAAAGGACTCCAAAATGAAGAAGAAACATAATATAACTGTATTTGTCATAGTATTAGGTTTAATAATGGTCTTAATAGGATATCTCTTTGGTGGATTTGAGAATATGGTTTTTTGGCTTTTCTAATATTGCCTATATGCCGTTTCTTATGATTTGTCACTTATAAAACTGTAAGCTAACTAATTAAAAGCTTACAGTTTTATTATTAAAAGCAACTATTGGTTGTCAAAAGCAATATTAAGTTGGTTTCTATCTTTTTATTAGTGAGGTATCATTAATTTAACAAACTATATATAAAATAGGAGAAAACTATGAATAGTAAGTCATACATAACTTCGAAAGCATTGAATGAAGCTTATCGCTATATTGAAAAAGATCCTGTTAATAATTTTGGAAAACTTATTTTATGGGCGAAAAAGTTGCCTTTAAATGCATCTACAAGAAAGCAAATTTTGTCAATTGAAGAAATATGGAATACAGATGATTCTTCTGGTCATATGTTGATTACAAAATTATTAACAGAAATTCACCCTAACATTAGAAAAAAACTTTTCTTTAACTTTCTTGTCAATTCAGGCGTATCAGGATCAAAAAAACTTGAAAAAAGCCGTAAGAAAAATAATTGCAACATACCTTGGGCCATTCTAATGGATCCAACATCAGCATGTAATCTGAAATGCTTAGGTTGCTGGGCAGCTGATTATAGTAAAACAGATTCACTTGGTTTTGATACACTCAATCGTATAATAAACCAAGGTAAAAAATTGGGTACCTATTTCTACTTATACTCGGGGGGCGAACCTTTGATTAGGAAAGATGACATAATCAAACTAGCTCGAATTCATAATGACTGTTTTTTCTTAACATTTACAAACGGGACACTAATCACAGAGAAATTTGCTGAACAAATAATAGACGTAGGAAATATCTCTTTTGCGTTAAGTGTCGAAGGGTTCGAATCTGACACTGATATGAGACGAGGTGATGGCACTTACAAGAAAATAATTGATGCAATGGCTATATTCAGAAAATATAAAATCGCATTCGGTTTTTCTTCTGTATATCATAATAAAAATGAAGACATTATTTCTTCTGAGGAATATTTTGATTTCATGATTGATCAAGGAGCATTGTTTGGTTGGTTTTTCACATATATACCTATTGGTAAAGATGCTCATTTAGAATTACTAGCTACAGCAGAACAAAGAGAGCATATGTATCATAAAATTAGAGAATATCGAAAATCAAAACCCCTATTTACCATTGATTTTTGGAACGATGGAGAGTACGTAGGAGGGTGTATTGCTGGTGGAAGACGTTATATTCATATAAACGCAAATGGCGATGTGGAGCCGTGTGCATTTATCCATTATTCCAATGTAAATATTAAGAATACCTCATTACTAGATTCACTAAAGCAACCTATATTCATGAAATATAAAGAGGGCCAACCATTTAATAATAATATGCTAAGACCTTGTCCGTTACTTGATAATCCTGATTCTCTAGAAAAGATGGTAAAAGATTCGGGTGCACATTCAACTCAGCCAATAGATAAAGAAAGTGTCTCGGATTTAACTAATAAAACAAGACTAGCCTCAGAGAACTGGGCTCCTGTTGCTCGTAAGCTTTGGACTGAATCTCATTGTGCTGATTGCAAAAACAAAAATCACATGTAGAAACCTTAATTAAAAGGATGAATTTATGAGTAAATTAAAAGATAATTTTACATTGCGATATTTGATTTTTGGATTACCAAAATATATTTCAAAAATACACATGATATTTAGTTTCATATACATTCTCGCTTATTTTGTGTTGTCATTATATAAAATATTTATTGAAAATATTAGCGACTGGATCTACATAACAATTTTGTTATTAACAATCATTTCTGCATTTTTTTTGTTAATATATTATTTAATCAACCGTCAAAATTACCAGAAAAAACATTTTAAAAATACACAATCATATCTCTCTATACTTATTAATGTTCTTAAATTGCTATTTATAGGTTCAAATATTTTAGTTCTTCTTAGTATAGATAAAACTTATGATGTTTCTAATATGATTGCTTTGGCATTTTCTTCAATATACCTGTTATATATTATCATTAGTACAGTAATCAATGTCATAATGATAATTGTTAGAATGATCAACTTAAAGAAATATCTGCCATATATAAAAAATAAAGAGATGGTAGAATATGTTGCAACAGATATTCGAAAGTCAATTAAAGAGAATACCATACCATAAACTTCAGAAATTATTCATTTTGTTTATTTGAGATTTCAAACTGCAACTATTACTTGACACAAGCAACTTATACTTGATTTTTATTTTCAGGGGAAAGATAATATAATCACTTTAGGAAAAAATAAATATTTGAAAGGAGAAAACAATGTTACCATTATTATTGGCTATACAACCCGGATGGATAATTGGTGGAATAGCTGTTGTTATCGTTATTGGAGTAGCGATATATTATTTTGGCTTTTATAAAAAAAATAAATAGAAATTAAATGTTAAAAAGAATAAACATAATGAACACACCTTTCCCCTTCTCTAAAGTGTTTCTTTATGTTTATTTTTGTAAGCGTCAAACAATGTCATTAACTTAAGAAGTTTTTAATTATAGTTATCATTAGTCATCTTCTTTTTTTATCTATATTGTAGTGAATAAATAATATATTTTAATGGCTAATAAAATATTTTATATGATATAATAATAGTGTATAATAAGGGGGTGTTATATGCACTGCTATGAAAAAGTGACTTGCCAAAGCGTGG
>DDWA01000001.1 GCA_002345425.1 Caryophanales bacterium UBA2298
GAACTTCATACATTTCATCAGGAACTTCTTGTTTGAATGCACGGTAAATTCTTTTTGGTTCCATGAAAATAACTGGATCAGGATCATTGATAGCTGCTATCATCAATCCTTTTGCGTCATAAGGTGTTGATGGAATAACGAGTTTTAAACCGGGAATATGAGCATATAAAGTTTCAAGACTTTCAGAATGATGTTCTAAAGCCTTAACACCACCACCATATGGCATTCTAATAACCAAAGGTAAATGGTATTTTCCTCGAGAACGATTTCTAAATCTCGCCACATGAGTTACTATTTGGTTGTATGCAGGAAGACTAAAACCGGAAAATTGCATTTCGACAACTGGTTTTAAACCATTAATAGCCATACCAACAGCATTACCGACAATTGCGGCTTCTGCAATAGGCGTATCAAACACTCTTTTTTCACCATATTTTTTTTGTAAACCAGCAGTTGTTCTGAAAACGCCGCCTTCATAGCCAACATCCTCACCATAAACGACAACACTTTCATCTTTTTCCATCGCTTGATCAAGAGCTTCGTTTATTGACTGTAATATTGTTTTATTAGCCATTGTTTTCACCCCCTTTATTTAGATATTGTTTATAATATTCCATCTGTTCCTTTAAATTAGGCGTTAATTTTTCATAAGTGTATTCGAAAATTTCTTCTAACTCCACTTCACCTGATTCTTCAACATGTTTAAAGGTATTTAAGACATTTTGTTTGTGCTCTTCATGTAATTCTTCATCCTTTTTGTCAGACCAGTATTTTTTATCAATCAAATATTTTTTAAATCTTATAATCGGATCTTTTAACATCCACTCTTCAACTTCTTTATCTTCTCGATACAATTTCGGGTTGTCTGATGTGGTGTGAGGCCCAATTCTATAAGTAACTGCCTCAATTAAAGTTGGTCCTTCGCCTTTTTCAGCTCTCTCTCTAGCTGTTTTGACAGCTAAATACATAGCCAAAGGATCATTACCATCAACTTGAATTCCTGGTATACCATAAGCGATAGCTTTTTGTGCTAAAGTTTTAGCTTTTGTAGCTTTATGCCGAGGAGTTGAAATTGCATATTGATTATTTTGAATCACCGTTATCATAGGTAAATCAAAAGTAGCAGCAAAATTCATACCTTCATGAAATTCGCCATGAGAAGTACCGCCATCACCAATAAATACAATAGCAACTTCATTTTTACCTTGAAGTTTACTTGCATACGCAATGCCAGCCGCGTGATTAATTTGCGATCCTATAGGTACATTGATCGGAAGAACTTTGACATTATCATCATATCTTGACCCTCTTTCATTACCATACCAATATAAAAATGCTTGTTCGAGGGTAACACCTTTAAAAAGCATTGCATTAAATTCTCTAAATGCTAACACTAACCAATCTTGTTCTTCGAGTGCAGCCATAGGTCCTACTTGAGCTGCTTCTTGGCCAATATTTGGTGCATAAGTAAGCATACGTCCTTGTCTTTGAAATTGAAGTGCCTTTTCGTCTGCAACTCTACCCAAAACCATAGTTCTATACATTTTTAATAAAGTATCTTTAGAGATTTTTGGCTCTAATTTATCGTTAACGATTTTACCTTCATGATCCAATATTTGCAACATTTCACCTTTTAACGGATCAAAGTCTTCGAATAACATATTAATTCCTCCTATGTAGTCTTTTAGGGAAATATTCCTTTCCCATACAACTATATTATATAGGATATTTAGCTTATAACGAAGGCATATGCTCTATAAGTTAGCATTGGCTAACTATAATGTGTATTATATACACTTATGGGTTAAATTCATGTATTTTTAAAAATAAAAATTGTTTTATTCTTGAAAATATATCATAAATGATATAATGAATTTGGAGGTTTAAGATATGATAGTAGGAAACATTAAAGATTTAATAGCAAAAGATATTAATAGTTCAGAAGCGAAGAATGCCAAAATGAAAGTTTTGGTTTCAGCCGAACAAGGCTGGGAAGATTATGTTATGAGAGTAATAGAAGTTGAAGAAGATGGATTCACTCCTAAGCATTCACATCCTTGGCCCCATATAAATTATATAATTGAAGGCAATGGTGAATTGATGATTGATGGCAATTTAAACCCTGTAAATGCTGGTTCATATGCTTATGTACCTAAAAATCATCTTCACCAATTTAAAAATGTCGGAAAGACACCTTTTAAGTTCATTTGTATAGTCCCAAAAGAAGGCCACAAATAATTTGACCATCAAGAACCAATGAACACAATTTAAAAATCAATAAATTTATTTTACTTAATTAAGCCTGTATATAGATAAAAAACAGCCGATAAACTAGTGTGTTTATCGGCTTTATTTTTTCTGAAAATTCTTATTTCCTTTTAAGCTAAAGATTCCTCTTGAATTTCCTCTAATTGATCACTTTCGGGTTCGTTTTCTATTGTTTTTAGATTCTTATAGTGATACAGCACTCCAAATAAGATGATTCCTCCATTTATAACTATAACTAAGCTTGTGTTTATTGAATCATAAAGGAAACCAAAAATCATTTGCCTAACAGGTATTGCAATTGTTACCATTAAACCCAAAACAGTTGAAACTCTTGACATATATTCGAGAGGTACTATTTTTTGAAACAAGGTGATTACGATAATGTTACTCACCCCGACAATAAGAACGCAAATGAATACTATTATCATAATATAAAAATACGGAACTAAATTATTTGATCCGATATTCAAAAATAACGGTGTGGTACTTAATGCTAAGGATGTAACCAACAATGCGATAATTATATATGATTTTGTAAGTATATTTCCAAGTTTTGCATTTTTAAGCTTGCTCGTAACAAAAAAAGGCGCTAATAATATTGAAGCTGTTAAAACAGTTTGAAATATCCCAAATTGCATATCGCTTGCGAGTAATATTTCTTTGATTATATATATTAATCCCACTGAAAATAAAGGAGAAAAACTAAAATTAATAATAATGCTACTGAGATAATGGTTCTAATTGATTTATTTTTCTTAACAACTCTTAGATCTTCTATCAAATCTTCTTTAAATACTTTTAAAGATTTGTTTGGTGTATCTTTGGTAGTTTTTGGAATTCTAATAAATAGTTCGCTAATAGCTGATAGTAAATAACTAACGGCATTTATCAAGATTGCGACCAATAAACCAAAAACTCCAAATATTAATGCCCCAAGAACTGGTGCCATCAATTGCCCGAATGAAATGATCGTAGTTCTAAAAGAATTAGCTTCTAGTAAATTGTTTTTTTCGATAATGCTCGGCAAGACAGCAGACATCGCAGAATCAAAGAAAATTTCTGTGGTTTCAAGAATAATAATCAACAAATAGATTAAACCGATAGATAAATCATTTGTCCAAAGCATGATTGCGCCAAAAACTAACAAAACAATTGTATTGATAAAATCAAGCATAACAATCGTTTTCTTCCTGTTGAACCAATCGCCGAAAACGCCAGCTATTGGCGACAAAATAATTCTTGGCAAGATAGAAATAGCCAACATGGACGCAAATAGAGTAGCAGAACCAGTTTTTTGCAAAACATAAAGGGATAAAACAAAT
>DDWA01000041.1 GCA_002345425.1 Caryophanales bacterium UBA2298
TCGTAAGAATTATTTTTGTTCTTAAACTTTTAGAAAAAAAATAAAAATATGTTATAATACATATAGATTTTTAGGTGGTGAAATTATGGGTTTATTCTCGAAACTCTTTAGCAATAAAGAAAAACGTAAAAAAGCTGAAAAATTTAAAATTGGGATGATGAAAACTAGAAGTCAATCTTTATCATCTTTAAAAGATATATTAGAAAAATCACGAACTATCGATGAAGATTTATTCTCTAAATTAGAAGAAATTTTTATTATGGCAGATATTGGAGTTGATACTGTTGTTGAATTCATTGAAAATATTCGCAATGTCGTTAAAACTCAAAATATTGAAAAACCAATTGATTTAGAAAACATTATAGTTGATCAAATGTTTGAACTTTACTTAAAGAACGAGATTGTTAACACTAATATTCGCTATAACAAAGATGGATTAACTATAATCTTATTCGTTGGTGTCAATGGCACCGGTAAAACTACATCTATCGGAAAACTAGCATATAAAATTAAAACTGAAGGCAAAAGCGTCATGATGGCAGCCGGGGATACTTTTAGGGCGGGCGCAATTAATCAACTTAAAGTTTTTGGTGAAAGAGTCGGCGTTGAAGTAGTTGCCAAAGAAGCGGGAAGTGATCCTTCTAGCGTTATCTTTGACGCTATCAAACAAGCTAAAATCAAGAATGTTGATGTGTTATTGATTGATACCGCCGGCCGCTTACAAAACAAGAAAAATTTAATGATGGAATTAGACAAGATTAATCGAATAATCAAAAGAGAAACAAATAATAAAGAATTTGAGACATATTTAGTGATTGATGCAACTACTGGTCAAAACGGTTTATCTCAAGCACAAATATTTTCTGAAGTTACCAATGTAACAGGTATTATCCTAACAAAACTTGATGGCACTGCCAAAGGTGGAATTGTTTTAGCAATCCGCAATAAACTTGGAATTCCTATTAGTTTCGTCGGACTCGGAGAGAAACTTACTGATTTAGAATATTTTGATATTGAAGATTATATATACGGATTATTTTCCGATTTCTTTGAATAGGTGATAATAATGGGATACAGTATCGAAGAAACAGTAAAATTAAATCAACTATTTGATATTTATCAAGAGCTGTTGACTGCCAAACAAAAAGAATATTTTGGCTATTATTTCTCTGAAGACTACTCTTTGGCAGAAATCGCTGAAATTCTTGGTGTTAGTCGCAATGCAGTTCATCTACAAATAAAAAATATTATTAAACATTTGAATATTTTAGAAGATAAATTGAGAATTTTTGAAAAGAATCAAAATTTAGATGAGTTATTCAACTCACTAAAAAATGAAAGTTTAAGTGCAAAAACGAAAAATATTATTCAAAAAATAGAAAAGGTGAAATAAAGATGGCTTTTGAAAATTTAACCAGTCGTTTTCAAATGGCTTTACGCCGAATCAGCAGTAAAGCACAATTAACTGAAAAAGATATCGATGAGATGATGAGAGAGGTTAGACTCTCTTTATTAGAAGCTGATGTTAATTATAAAGTAGTAAAAGATTTTACTGATGAAGTCAAAGAACTTGCTTATGGGGAAAAAATCTTAAAAGGTTTAAACCCTGGGCAGCAAGTAGTTAAAATAGTTAATGATGAATTAACTAAATTGATGGGTTCAGAAACAAGCGAGTTAAATCTTGAAGATGATTTTACTGTCATCCTCATGGTTGGTTTACAAGGTGCTGGTAAAACAACAACTGCTGGTAAATTAGCTAATTTAATTAGAAAAACTAATAATAAAAAACCTTTATTAGTTGCCGCAGATATTTATCGTCCCGCAGCGATTGAACAGCTACAAACAGTAGGTAAACAACTTGATATAGAAGTCTTCCAAATGGGGACTATCGATCCTGAAAAGATAGTTAAATCAGCGCTTGATTATGCTAAAAAGAATGATTTTGATTTAGTTATAATCGATACTGCTGGTCGCCTTCATATTGATAATATGATGATGGAAGAAATAAAAAATATTGCTAAAATCTCTAACCCTCAAGAAATTCTTTTAACAGTCGATGCCATGACTGGCCAAGATGCTGTTAATGTAGCTGAAACATTTAACGAAGCTTTGAATATCACCGGCTGTATCTTGACAAAATTAGACGGAGACACTCGAGGTGGAGCGGCATTATCAATCAGAAAAGTAACGGGTGTGCCAATCAAGTTTGCTGGTACTGGGGAAAAACTTTTAGAAATAGAAGTTTTCCATCCAGAGAGAATGGCTTCAAGAATCTTAGGTATGGGTGATGTTTTATCTTTGATTGAAAAAGCTACTGAAGAAATCGATGAAACTGAAGCCATGAACATGATGGAAAAAATGATGAGTGGCAATTTTAATTACAACGATTTATTAAAGCAGATGAAGATGATTAAAAGAATGGGCAAATTCTCCGGTATTTTAAAAATGTTGCCGGGAATGAGTTCAATGGCCGATATGGATAAGGTTGATGACAAACAACTGGTTTACATCGAAGCAATTATTTCTTCAATGACGAAAGATGAAAGAAAAGATCCTGATTTATTAAATCGGTCATCTTCTAGAAGAAATAGGATTGCTCAAGGATCAGGCAGATCTTCAACTGAAGTCAATCGCTTGATTTCTATGCTAGATAAACAAACAAAACTTATGCGAAGAATGGGTGGAATGAATCCTAGCAGTCTAGAAAATATGTCGCAAAACGTGACAACCGGCAATTTCCAACCTAAATTAAGTAGGGCAGAAAGAAGAAGAAAAAAATAAAAAGGCCATTGGCCTTTTTTTAGTTTTTTATGGTTAAGAATTCTGATAAAAACCGGTACACCGCATTTTCTTGAGATGTGTGTTCTAATACAATATCCGCTACTTTAATCAAGTCCGGATGAGCGTTTCTAACCGCAACTCCAAGATTTGCGTATTCCAACATCTCGATATCATTATGACCATCACCGATAGCAATGGTTTGACTTTGATCAAAGCCAAGGTACTCCGCAACATACGCTAAAGCTTTCCCCTTATTTGATTCAGGGGTGAAGACTTCAATGATAGAATCGTACTCTCCTGAAACATTCCATATCCTTGATAGAATTTGATTAGGATATTTTTTATCAATATAGTCTTTAATCAATTTACCTCTACCTTGTTTGCCAATGATAATCGCACCATTAGGATCTTTGTCTAACGTATCCTTAAACTCGCCATAAGAAATTTTAGTTGCACCTTTCAAATGAAGAAGAGGTTCGATTGTTTTTTCTTCTTGATGTACATAAATAGCGTCTTTGATTTCACAAAAAGCATTACGAATATGACCTAAATTATTTTCAAAAATATCAATAATCACATTTTTATCAACAGTGTAATCTACTCTTGGAAAATCAGGATTTTTAGGATGGGTAATTAAACCGCCGTTATAATTGATAATTGGGGTATCCAAATCAAATCGATCATAGACAAATTTAGAACTGCGGTAAGGTCTACCTGTTGCAATCACAATTTTATGACCTTGTTTTTGAACTTCTTTCATAAAATCAGAAAGTGTTTCCGATAAAGAATCAAAATCATAAAGAATCGTTCCGTCTAAATCCAAAGCAATTAAATATTTTTTCATATTGTTATTTATTAACTCCTTAAAATAATCAATCATAGTGATATTATCTCATAGGTATTATAATTATGCAATTGATTATATACATTGATTATTATTGCGTTTTAAGATATAATTTATTTTATAAAGGAGAGGAAAACTATGATATACTTAGTTGCTTTACAATCGATAATTTTATCTTTCTTAGTTATTTCCTTCCGTGATATAACCAACTTTCTTCTAGGCATCATAACCGGATTCATTCTACTAGGATTATTTATCACCTTCATGTTTACAACTTCCTCGAGAAAAAAACAAAGAAAAAGACTGTTATCTTTGCCGGAAATGATTGAAAAAAAAGAAGTCTTTCAAATGATAGAATCGAAGCAGCAACAATTACTAGAAACTGTTAAATTAACAGATAATGCATATTTTAGTGTAGCTTTTGATCTAAGCTTCGAATTAGCCGAAGATATAGCTAGATATTATTATCCAAAAGCGAAATATCCAATGTATGAAATATCGATAGAAGAATTACTTGAACTGAATTATTATATTACCAAAAGAGTTGAAAAATTAGTTAACGGCAAAATTCTAAAACATTTTAAAGGCTATAAGATATCGACGATAATCGATGTCCTCAATAAGAAAAAAGCAATTGATAATTCTAAATTAATGCAATTAAATCGTAAATTGAAAATCTCAAAAATCTTTTCTGTCGGCAAAGCTGTGTTTAACTACGCTAACCCCATCTATTGGTTCAGAAGATTAGCTATCAAACCTTCAACGGTTCTTGTGACCAAAGAAGTATGTAAGTTCATCATCGCCATAGTTGGAGAAGAAACAAACAATGTTTACAGCAAGAGTTTATTTCATCACGATGAAGAAGAATCAACTAAAGCAGAACAAGCTTTTGATGAAATACTAGAGATGGAGGATGAATAACATGCTTTTCACCAAGAAAAATAAGCCAGAAAGAATAATTCCCAAAACTTCAAGAACGAAGGATAATCGTCCGTTTTTTATCCCAGAAATTCGTACAATTGAAGATAAGAAAAACATGACCAATACCTTTATTTCTGCCTTTGGTGTTGAAAACAAGAATGTTACCAATATTCCTAACGACAGAACAGGATCTGGCGATATTGATAAGAAGTATGATATTTTCCGTAAACAAAAAAGACTTACCAAAGAAGAAGCGCAAAAACGTTTTGGTAGTTCTTATTATGAATTTGTCAGTATTGATAATACTACCCACAAAAAAGCCTTCTCTGAAGAAGGTTTGACTCCAGAAGATCTTCATTCAAAAAGACCGACTAAACCAGAAATAAATCCAGAAGATATTATCAATGAACATAAATCAGTTGAAACCGTAGCAGTAGATGAATTTTTTGAAAAAGCACAAAGTAAAGAAAACGAAACAAAAAAATTTGACCCTGACGACGAAGTCTTAAATGATTTGGTTGGAAATGAGGATTCAAAAGAAGAAGATGAATTTTTTCAAGTTCAACCGGAAGAAGAAAATGTTGGAGATGTAATCTTCAACAATGATGAAGTTATTGAAGAAGAGCCGGAAATAGGTTTTTCTGAAGATTTCGTCTATGAAGAATATAAACCTGATCAAAATCATCCAAAACCAGAAAGACCAACAATTCATAGTGAAAACATCAATCTCAAAGAATATGTTTTACCACCGATGAGTTTATTCAAAAAGAGTGAATCAAAAGCAGAAATTGAACCTTCTTGGGTCAAAGAAAACATCGATGTAATTAATGAAACGATGTTATCATTTGGAATTGAAGGCACAGTAACCAATTATACTATGGGACCAACTGTTACTAGATATGAAATTTCTCTTGCATCAGGTGTTCCAACTAAGAAAATTACATCAATCTCCGATAATATTCAAATGAGCTTATCAGCTTTTTCGATTAGAATTGAAGCACCGATACCGGGTAAAAATACGGTAGGTATTGAAGTTCCTAACCGCATAAGAGAATCAGTTTTCTTTGGCGATGTTATCGATAACCCTAAGTTCATTAAATCCCAAGACCCATTGTTACTGGCAATTGGGTTAGACATTGATGCTTTACCTGTTTATACTTCAATTGAATCGATGCCTCATGGTTTAGTCGCCGGTTCAACTCAATCAGGTAAATCAGTTTGCATCGCTTCAATTATCGTTTCACTAATAGCTCGTAATAAACCAGACGAAGTTAAACTGATGTTGATTGACCCTAAAAAAGTTGATCTCCAACAATTCGCTGATTTACCACACTTAGTAACGCCAATTATCGATGAAACAAATGTCGCTAATGAAGCTTTAAAATGGATGGTCAAAGAGATGGAAGCTAGATATGACATCTTAAAACGTTTTAAAGCTGTCAATGTTGTTGATTACTATAGTCGACGTAGCGATTTACCGAATTTTATTAAAATGCCAAGAATCGTTGTAATAGTTGAAGAAGCATCTGATTTACTTTTAAGTGGCGGGTCAGAAATCGAAGAAAGCATCTTAAAACTTACTCAAAAATCAAGAGCTGTAGGTATTCATGTGCTTTTAGCTACACAAAGACCTTCAGCCGATATCTTAAAGGGTTCAATTAAAGCTAATATCCCTACCAGATTTGCTTTTAGAGTGCCATCTTCGACTGATTCATCAGTTGTATTAGATATGACTGGTGCGGAAAAACTATTAGGTAAAGGCGATATGCTTTTCTCTGAAAACGGAATGGCAAGACGTTTACAAGGAGCTTATTTGTCTCCTGAAGAAATTGAAAGCATTACTGAATATATCAAAGAACAAAGAGAACCTAAGTATTTATTTACCCATGAGTCATTGGTTATTCAAATGAATACCGGTGAAAACTTAGATCAAATTGATGAATTGTTTAAAGACGTCGCAACCTATGTTGTTGAAGAAGGCAAATGCTCTTTAAATAAGATTACCCAAGTATTTGGTATCGGCTTTAACCGTGCTACCCAAATAGTTAATTCTCTCGAGAAATTTGGTGTAGTATCCGAGAATGTAGGAACAAAACCAAGAACGGTTTTAGTAGAGTATTCAGAACTTAGTAGAATTTTTGAAGGACTTGATTATTAATGGACTTTGATCTTGAAGAACAAGTTTTAGAAAGACAAAAACTGATGAAAAAATCACCGCTTTTAATCATCAGTTTTTTCTTGTTTTTATTAATTGATATTATCCTGTTTATAATTCTGCAAAAGAATCCTTTATTCATGTTTAACTTAAACCGTTCTGATGATAATATGCCTAATCCTTTGTTGACGGATATCTTTACTACTGTCTTCTACACCATTATTTTAGTAGCAATTATCGTGTATATTATCTATTTGATAGTTTGTCTTAAAAAAACCTATCTTAGTAATTACCCTGTCTATAAAAAGATTCATACAGTAGCTGATTTTTTTAGTATTGTTCCGATTTTTTTATTTATTATAATTGTTATCAATGGGCTGTTTTTCTCAATCGCTCAAGTGGATGGCGAATCGATGGAACCAACATTTTGCAATTACGACACTGTAATTATTAGCTATAATAATGAGTTGTTAAGAAACGATATATTAATTATCAAATACCAAGAAAACTTTTTGATAAAACGTGTTGTTGGTTTGCCTGGCGATAAATTAAAAGTCAGTGATTCAGGCGTATATATTAATGATCAATTAATAGAAGGTTATATTCCTAATTCAACAATAGAATATGAGATGACAATTCCCGAAGGACAATATTATGTTTTAGGAGATAATCGCTTTCATTCTTTAGATTCCCGCGTCATTGGTTTAATTGGGGAAGAAGAAGTTTTAGGAGAAGTTGTCAGTAATTTAACAAATGGAGTTTGCCCACAATAAATTTTTTGGATGTGATTAAATGAAACAAATACAATGGTTTCCGGGTCATATGGCGAAAGCCAGAAGACAAATTGAAGAAAAACTAAAAGTTGTCGATATCGTATATGAAGTGGTGGATGCAAGAATTCCGCTTTCTTCGTCGAACCCAATGTTAAACGATATCATTAAAGAAAAACCAAAACTTGTGCTTCTAAACAAAATTGATTTAGCTGATCCTAAGATAACAGAGCAATGGATAAATTATTATAATAAGCAAGGGATTGAAGCTTTAGCCATCAATTCCTTGAATGATAATTTAGAGAGTATAATTTATAACAAAACTAAAGCGATACTTTCTGAATCTATTGATAAAGAAGCCTCTCGTGGTATGAAACCAAGACCTTTTAATGCTATGGTCTTAGGTATTCCTAACTCAGGTAAATCTCAGTTTATCAACAATTTAGCAAAAAAGAATAAAGTAAGAACGGGAAATAAACCAGGAGTTACGAAGATGCAAAGTTTCTTGAATGCTGGGGATAATTTAAGAGTTTATGATAATCCCGGTGTTTTATGGCCTAAGTTTGATGACGAACTAACGGGAATGAAATTAGCTTTGTTAGGTTCAATTAAAGATAGTATTTTGCCGATAGATGAAATTACACTTTTTGGAATAGAATACTTAAAGCAATATTATCCTCACAGTATAGAAAAACGTTATAATCTAAAATTGGATAATTTGGCAACAACTATTGAGATTCTTGATGAAATCGGACGTAAAAGAGGTTGCTTAATTAGCGGCGGCGAGATTGATTATGACCGAATTTATAATTTGTTTTTGAATGATTTACGCAACGGACTTCTTGGGCGTTTAAGTTTTGAAAGAATTGATGACAATGTATGAATATGAATTAGAATTACTAGAAAATAATTACAAGTATATTGCTGGGTGTGATGAAGTTGGACGAGGCCCTTTAGCGGGTGGAGTTCTAGCTGCAGCGGTTATCTTAGATCCTAATCAAAAAATACCAGACTTATTTGACAGTAAGCAACTTTCTCAAAAAAAACGAGAGGAATTAGCCAAAGAGATAAAGGAAAAAGCTTTAGCCTATACCTTTGGTTATGTCAATGAACGAACGATAGATCTAATCAATATATATCAAGCTTCAAAAATGGCGATGCTTAAAGCGATAAGTTACTTGAAAATAAAACCAGATTATATTCTTTCTGATGCAATGCCTCTTTCTGAAGCAAACATACCTTTTAAGGCAATTATTAAAGGTGATACACTATCAGCGTCAATCGCTGCCGCTTCAATCATCGCTAAAGTAAAACGAGATGAGATAATGGAAAAATTAGCCTTTGTTTATCCTGAGTATGGTTTTGAAAAGCATAAAGGCTATCCAACAAAACTGCACTTGGAGAGTTTAAATAATTTTGGTCCTTGTAAGTTACACAGAAAGACATATAAACCGGTAAAAGGCAGTTTAATTACACAGATGATTTTGGAGGATTTTAATGAAATATAAAGCAGTAATATTTGATCTAGATGGGACTTTGTTAGATACGATAGAAGATATTAAAGAAACGATGAACCAAGTATTAAGAAAATATAATTATCCAGAATACTCCACTGAAGAATATAAATATTTTGTCGGCAAAGGTGTTGATAATCTAATTAAGCAAGTGATGAATTCTGGTAATATTGAATCTGAAGCATTCACAAAATTAAGAAAAGGATATTATGAGGTCTATATCAAACAATCTACCGTAAATACTAAAATATATGATGGGATTAGTGAACTTTTAGATAAGTTGAAACAAAAGCGAATTTCACTAAATGTTCTTTCCAACAAACCTCATAGCCAAACGATAGAGGTAATCAAACATTATTTTGGTGATGACATCTTTGATTTAGTCTATGGGAAAAAAGAAGAATTTTTACCTAAACCTCATCCAGATTCAGCTAGTGATTTGATTACTAATCTAAACTTAAATCCTGAAGAAATACTATATGTAGGCGATACTGAAACCGATATGTTTACTGCTAAAAACGCTCATTTTTACAGTGTTGGTGTTTTATGGGGATTTAGAAAAGAAACAGAACTAATCAATGCTGGGGCTGACAAGATAATAAAAAGCCCTTTAGAGATATTAGAATTATTTTAGTGGGAGTTTGAGTATGATTCTTAACACTGATAATTATTTAGACATTAATTTAAAAGGAAAAATCATCATCTTTCCTACCGATACCGTTTATGGAATCGGTTGTGTTTATGATGATTTAGAAGCGGTAAAAAGAATCTATGAAATTAAACAAAGAGATTATTCAAAACCAATGGCAATTCTTTGTTCTAACTTAGAAATGGTAAAAAGTGTTATTGACAAAGACACAATTCTTGATGAAAATCTTACAAAACATTGGCCAGGTAAACTGACTTTAATCTTCAAAAAAAATAAAAGTATTTCTGATAGCATAACTGCTAATAAAGGTAGTGTTGGTGTGAGGATTCCTAACCATGAAATAAGTCTTAGATTATTAAAAAAGTTTGGCCCGATGGTTGTGACTAGCTTGAATCTAAGTTCTGAACCCGCTATTTTAAAATTCAAAGATGTCTTGAAATATGAATCCCAAGTAGACTACATTGTCGATGGAGGAGACTTGAATTCCGAGGCTTCTACAGTCTATGATACAATAAATAAAATAACTTTAAGACAAGGAGATATTATCATTAAACAATGATAATTTTCTTTTTTAGTATAACGATATTATAATTGTAATTAACTTTCAAATTTGCTATAATTGTTATGGTATAAATTTAGTGAAGGAGTGATGAATTGATGAAGATAGCTATAGGTGCTGATCATGCAGGTTTTGAGTATAAACAAGTTATAGTCAGTTATTTGCAAGAGCAAGGTTACGAAGTGATGGATTTTGGAACCGATTCTAGCGAAGTGTCAGATTATCCGGATTTTGCCGTTCTAGTTGCTAAAGCTGTAAGTATGGAAAAAGCTGAGTTCGGAATTCTTATTTGTGGAACCGGAATTGGTATGAGTATTGCAGCTAACAAGGTTAAAGGTGTAAGAGCCGCAGTAGTCTCTTCTACTTTTACTGCTGAGTCTTCTAAAACACATAATCACGCTAATGTAATCACTTTTGGCTCACGAGTTAATTCGATTGAAGAAGTCTTGGCATTTTTAGAAATCTATATGAAAACCTCTAAATCATCTGAGGAAAGACATCAAACTCGTGTTGATAAAATAAGAAAGTATGAGGATGCAGAATGAGTAAAGTTGTAGTATTTGATCACCCATTAATTCAACATAAGATGAGTATTATTCGTGATAAAACAACCGATACAAAGACGTTTAGAGAAAATGTTAATGAAATCGGATCTTTAGTAACTTATGAAATCACTAGAGATTTAGAAACCAAAGAAATAGAGATTGAAACGCCAATTGCTAAAACTAAAGCGCAAATCTTAGCAAAAGATGTTGTAATAGTTCCGATATTAAGAGCGGGTCTTGGCATGGTCGATGGAATTCAAAAAGTTATTCCTACTGCTAAAGTTGGTCATATTGGTCTTTACAGAGATGAAGAAACTTTGATGCCTCATGAATACTATTCTAAATTTCCTAAAGAAATTGTTAATGCAACAGTTTTAGTAGTCGATCCAATGCTAGCAACCGGTGGTTCTGTAATAGCAGCTATTGACAGAGTAAAATTAGCAGGTGCTAAGGACATTAGATATGTCGGAATTGTAGGATGTCCTGAAGGTGTTAAAGCTTTACAAGAAAAACATCCTGATGTTGATATCTATATGGTATCGATTGATTCAGGGTTAAATAAAGTTGGTTATATTGTTCCTGGTTTAGGTGATTGTGGCGATCGACTTTTTGGAACAAAATAAGATGAGTAACAAACAAGATAAATCGACTTTTTTTATCTTTAATTTGGTTATTCAATTTTTTATTGAAACTTTTGTAGCTATGGTTATTGGTTATTTTATTGGTAAATATTTAGACCAATGGCTATTTAGCGACAAAGTGCTTTTTGTTTACATTCTTGTTGTTATTGGTATCTTTGCTGGTATTAGTAACTTTATTAAGAGAGCATTAAAATATAGTAAAGGAGAAGAAGAAAATGAAGAAAAAAGATCTGATTGAAAAAATATTTTTATTTTCGTGGCCATACGCCATTTTATTCTCCTTGATTTTGTATCTTGTTACGCAAAACATCGACTGGGTACTAAGCTTTATTCTTGGTACTGCCAGTAGTTTATTGATGAATTCATTGAACTATCGTCTGATGAAAAACATCTATAAGAATAATCCAAAAAAAATAAAATCAAGACACATTATTATGTATTTTGTCAAATTTTTATTTTTTGCTCTAATCTTATTTATTGCTTATCAAAATCCAGAAGAATGGAATATCTACTTTACTTTCATTGGTTTGCTAACATTTAGAATAATTTCCTTCCCTGTTACTCTAATTTTTGCGAATAAGGAGAATAAAGAAGATGATTAAGTTTACCTTTTTTGAGAGTTTATCTCCTCAAGTAATATCGACTTTAATAGTAGTTGCTTTTCTGGCGATAGTATTTATAATTATAGGATTGAAGGTCAAGAAACTAGATCCTCATAAAACGCCTAAGGGTTTCGTATTTTTCTGTATTGTTTTGGTAGAAACTTTTAATAATATGGTAAAAAGTTATGTTCAAGAAAAACCATATCGGTTTTTTGCACCATACTTATTTACCATAATTACATTTTTAGCTTTTGCAAATACGATTTCCTTATTTGGACTAGTGGCTCCACTTTCTAATTTAGGTGTGGCACTTTCTTTCTCAGTAATGACATTTTTCATTATAAAAATAGCTGAATTTAAATATCTTGGAGTTATCAAAAAAGTTGATGGATTATTAGGCCCGGTTAAACCGATGGCGATATTGATGTTACCAATTAATCTTGTCGGTGAAATATCGACGCCATTTTCCATGGGATTGCGTTTGTTTGTCAACTTAATGGGTGGAGCGGTTATTGCGACAATGGTATATGCGGCTTTACATTGGACTTTAGGAATTATAGCAGGAGTATTCTTGCATGTAGTATTTGATATATTCTTTGGGCTAATTCAAGCTTTTGTATTTTTTATGTTAACAACAGTAAATATTTCTATGGCATCAGATGCTTAGAAAAATAAATAGGAGGAAAATTATATGTTTGGAATGATTTTTGATTCAGTATTACGTTTTGCAACAGAGTATAATCAATACTTTTCTAGTGGTATGGCTTACTTAGGTGCTGGTGTAGCGGTTGTAGCTGGCCTAGGACCTGGGATTGGACAAGGATTCGCTGCTGGCAAAGCTGCCGAAGCAGTTGGTCGTCAACCTGAAGCTCAAGGAAAGATTCTTGTGACAACTTTGGTTACCCAAGCGGTTGCTGAAACTACCGGTCTTTATGCATTGTTAGTAGCATTTATATTGATTGGAAAATAGTAAAGACTCTAGATTTATAGGAGGGCGATTATGCCTGTAATTGATAGAATGGTGGAAGCTGTCCAAGAAATTATTGATGTAGCATTGGGAGTAAATCTTTTAGATATGATTATTCAAATTGCTGCGACATTGATTTTGGTCATAATAGTCAAACATTTCTTTTGGGGAAAAATTACTGACTATTTAGACAAGCGAAAAAACATCATGGATCAGGAAATGGAATCAGCTAAGAATGAACTTATCGAAGCTAAAACATTAAAAGAAAAACGAGAAACCGAATACAATGAGCTTAAATTAAAGACTAAAGGTTATTTAGATTCAGCAAAAGAAAATGCTGAACACGAACGTTTAAGAATAATTGAAAAAGCCAAAGAAACTTCTGATCAAATGATGGAACGTGCCAAAAAAGAAATTGAAGCAGAAAGAATTAAAGCTGAAAACTCATTACAAAAAGAAGCAGTTGATTTAGCTGCTTTAATGGCCGAAAAGATTATTAGAAAAGAAGTCGACGAATCACAATATCAAGATATGCTTGTGGATGACTTGGAAAGAAGTGGAAAATCATGACCGATGTTGAAAGACAGTATGCTCGGGCAGTTTTTTCGCTGGCTTTGGAACGCGAAGAAATTGATGAGGTATATCAAGAACTGAAAAGTTTTAGTGAATCGCTTTCTGGAGAAACAAGACAGTTTTTTCTTCATCCGCGAATTGATGATGTAGATAAACGTAACGTGGTTGAAATAGTGTGTAAAAACAAATTATTGACCAACTTTTTAAAAGTTATTATTGATAATGATCGGATGGAATTAATTGATACAATTACATATGCTTATCTTGATTTAATTCATGAAATGAATCAAGTAGTTGAAGTAAATGTTTCTAGTAATGTTCAATTATCAGAATCAAACATAAAAAAAATTAAGAAGAGTTTGGAACTAAAACTCTTGAAAAAAGTAAAAATTACCCAATCAATTGATTCTTCAATAATTGGTGGAATGAAATTAGAATATCAAGGCAATGTCATTGATCAAACCATCAATTCTTCCTTAGAATCGATGAAACAGACATTATTAGGAGGTAACTAACTTGAAAATAGATGCTTTGGAAATCAGTTCCTTACTTAAAGAACAGATTAAAAAATATGAAAAACAAATTAAAACTGAACAAATAGGTTCTGTTATCTCTGTAGGTGATGGTATCGCTTTGGTATACGGAATTGATAAAGCGATGTCAGGAGAATTGCTGGTTTTTCCTAATGGAGTTTTTGGCTTAGTCCAAAATTTAGAAAAAAATCATGTTGGAGCTATCCTTCTTAATGACTCCACTTTAGTTAAAGAAGGTATGGAAGTAAAAGCCACAGGTAAAATTTTAGAAATTGGAGTTGGTGAAGAGCTAATTGGAAGAGTAATCAATCCTTTAGGACAAGCTTTGGATGGTTTAGGAAAAATAGATACCAAGAAAAATAGACCAATCGAAAGAAAAGCTACCGGGGTAATTGATCGTCAATCAGTTAACACACCATTAGAAACTGGTATTAAGGTTCTCGATGCTTTAGTGCCAATCGGTCGAGGGCAAAGAGAATTAATCATTGGTGATAGACAAACAGGTAAAACATCAATTGTAGTGGATACAATTATCAATCAAAAAGGAAAAGATGTTATTTGCATCTATGTTGCTATTGGTCAAAAACAATCAACTGTTCTAAATGTTTATGAAACACTAAAACAATTTGGAGCGATGGAATATTCAATTATTGTTGCTGCTAGCGCATCAGATCCTGCACCACTTCTTTATTTAGCTCCTTATTCAGGAGTTTCAATAGCTGAAGAATTCATGTTTGCTGGCAAACATGTATTAATAATATATGATGATTTAACTAAACACGCGATAGCTTATCGTGAGTTATCCTTGTTATTGAGAAGACCGCCAGGTAGAGAAGCTTTCCCTGGAGATGTTTTCTATTTGCATTCTCGTCTATTGGAAAGAGCTGCGAAATTAAGCGATAAATTAGGCGGAGGGTCAATTACTGCCCTACCAATCATTGAAACTCAAGAAGGCGATATCTCAGCTTACATTCCAACTAATGTAATTTCTATTACAGATGGACAAATCTTCTTGCAATCACAATTATTCTACTCTGGTATTCGCCCGGCGATTAATGCTGGTTTATCCGTATCTAGAGTTGGTGGTGCTGCACAACATAAAGCGATTAAAAAAGTCAGTGGCACATTAAGACTTGACTTAGCGAGTTACCGTGAACTTGAAGCATTTACACAATTTGGTTCTGATTTAGATGATGCAACAAAATCAAAATTAGATCGTGGTGAAAGAACAGTAGAAATTTTAAAACAAGGTCTTCATGAAACAATGCCATTTGAATTTCAAACTCTAAGTATTTTTGCTTTAGCTAATGGTTATTTAGATCAAGTGAAGATTACTGATGTCAAACGTTATGAAGAAGAATTGCATCAGTTCTTTATCAATGATAAGGAAGCTAATGTTTTATTAAAAGAAATTAAAGAAACCAAAGATTTAAAAAATCGCGAAGAACTTGAAAAAACTATCGACAAATTTACTCAAGATTTCTTGTAATCAAGGAGGAAAAATATGGCTTCATTAAGAGATATTAAGAAGCGTATTGAAGCAACTAGAAAAACTTCACAGATTACAAAAGCTATGAACATGGTTTCTGCTTCCAAATTAAGAAAAGTAGAAATGAAGTTCAAAGCATTTCAACCGATAAAGAATAAAATTAAACAACTTTTAGAACATGTTATATCAACTAACCCAGAATATACTCACCCTTTATTAGAATCGAGAGAAATTAAAAAAGTAGGATATATTCTTGTCACTAGTGATCGAGGGTTAGCTGGTCCTTATAATAGTCAAATCCTGAAATATTTTGAGAATTTGATTAAAGAAGACGAGCATGAATTCATAGTTGGTACTATCGGTTACAAAGCTTATAGCTATTGTAAGAAAAAACGTTATCCAATGTTGAATAAAGAATCAATTAACTCTAGAGACGATATTAAATTCATTGATTTTCAAGCGATGTCTAGAGCTTTTATCAATCTTTATTTATCTCGTGAAGTGGATAAAATTGTTATGATTTTCTCCGATTACATCAATACTATAACTCAAGTAGTTAGAGATGAAGTCTTGTTGCCAATTACGAATTTAATAAAAGAAAAAAACATGGTTTCGAACTATATATTTGAACCTTCAACAGAAGATGTCATCAACCAGTTATTGCCGATTTACCTTGAGAATACCCTTTACGGAATTATTCTCGATGCAAAAACTGCCGAACATGCTTCAAGAATGACAGCGATGAAAAACGCTACCGATAATGCAAAAGATATTATTCACAAGCAGAATTTAATTTATAATCGAGCTAGACAAGCGCAAATTACCATTGAACTCACTGATATCATCGGTGGGGCTAATGCAGTTAATTAGGAGGATGTATGCCTAACAAGGGAAAAATAGTACAAGTAATGGGTCCTGTGGTTGACGTTGAATTCAATCAAGAGATGCCGCAAATTAATAACGCTTTGGAAATAAAGGTTCCTGCTAAAGATAATCATGGAGTTGAAATCAATTTGACTCTTGAAGTATCTTTGTTTTTAGGTGGAGGAATTTTGCGTACCATTGCAATGGATTCAACCGATGGATTAACTAGAGGTATGGAAGTAATAGATACGGGAAAACCAATTTCTGTTCCTGTTGGAAAAATTACTCTAGGTAGGATTTTTAATGTTCTCGGTCAACCGATAGATGGCAAACCGCTTGAAGGCGATTATGAAACGTTGCCAATTCACAGACATGCTCCTAAACTAGAAGATTTGAACGCTACTACTGAAATTTTAGAAACTGGTATCAAAGTCGTCGATTTGTTAGCGCCTTATATTAAAGGCGGAAAAATCGGTTTATTTGGTGGAGCTGGTGTTGGTAAAACAGTTTTAATCCAAGAATTAATCAATAACGTTGCTCAAGAACATGGTGGTATTTCGGTTTTTGCCGGTGTTGGCGAAAGAACCAGAGAAGGTAACGACTTATATTATGAAATGAAAGAATCAGGAGTTATTAAAAAAACCGCAATGGTCTTTGGTCAAATGAATGAACCACCTGGAGCGAGAATGAGAGTTGGTCTTTCGGGACTTACAATGGCGGAATATTTCCGTGATAAAGAACGTCAAGACGTATTGTTATTTATCGATAATATCTTTAGATTCACACAAGCCGGATCTGAAGTTTCTGCACTTTTAGGAAGAATGCCTTCAGCTGTTGGTTACCAACCAACTCTTGCTACAGACATGGGCCTTTTACAAGAAAGAATTACTTCAACAAAAGCAGGATCAATTACTTCAATTCAAGCAGTCTATGTGCCTGCGGATGATTATACTGACCCCGCCCCAGCCACTACATTTACCCATCTTGACGCTACAACCAACCTCTCAAGAAAAATTTCTGAAGAAGGGATTTATCCTGCCGTTGATCCACTGGCATCAACCTCAAGAGCATTGACTCCAGAAATAGTTGGTGAAGAACATTATCAAGTAGCTCGTGAAGTTCAAAGAACCTTACAAAGATATAACGATTTACTTGATATAATCGCAATCTTAGGTATGGATGAACTAAGTGAAGAAGACAAATTAGTAGTTCATCGTGCTAGAAGAATCAGATTATTCCTTTCACAAAACTTCCATGTTGCTGAACAATTCACTGGTCAAAAAGGTAGTTTTGTTAAAGTCAGCGATACAATTAAAGGTTTTAAAGAATTGCTTGCTGGTAAATACGATCATTTACCTGAAGATGCTTTCCGTTTAGTCGGTAGCATTGAAGAAGCGGTAAAAAAAGCAGAAAAAATGAAATAGAGGTGGTTTTATCATGAAAATTTCCATAGTTACACCTGATGGCGAACTTTATAACGAAACTGTTAATTCAATCATAGTTTCGGCTTCTAATAATGGCGACTATGCGATTTTAAATGACCATCTTCCAATTATTTCCACTATTGATACCGGTTATATTAAATTGGCGCAAGACAATCTTATTTATTATGTCGTGGTAATTAACGGCGTCGTTGAAAACCACCATAATATGATTACTGTAATTGCTCAAGATGCTTTTATCGGTGATTCAAAAGAAAGCGCGATGGAAAATCTAATGGAAATTCGAAAGAATCGCATTGAAGAAAATCGTGAAAGAAACATCGAACTAGCAAAAGCGGAAAAAGAATTGCAAAAGCAAATTAAACAGACTGGTGCTGGGCATCTATAGGAGGATTTTGAATATGAAAATACGCGGATTTGAAATAGTAAGTAAGTATCATAATCAAGATATCTCATTACCTGAGCGCAAAACTACTGGTAGCGCTGGCTATGATATAGCTTGCGCCCAAGATACTGTGATTGAACCAAAAAGTTTTAAATTTGTACCTACAGGTATCAAAGCTTATATGGGTAAAGATGAGGTCTTAGAGGTTTATCCACGGAGTTCATTATCCTTTAAAAAGCATTTAGTGAAATTGAATTCTGTCGGTATTATCGATTCAGATTATTATAATAATCCTGATAATGAAGGTGAGATTATGTTAATCCTTTATAATTACGGAACTGAAAAAATCTTACTGAAAAAACATGAAAGAATTGCTCAAGGATTATTCATGAAATACTTAACAATCGACAATGATGAAACAGAAGTTAAAAGATTAGGCGGATTAGGTTCTACAGGAAACTAATCCTTTTTCTTTACAATATTTGATAAAACATGAATATTGTCCTTAAATAGGTAAACACCAGTAAATAATACTTGATTTTAATATGAAAATTTGATAAAATACAAGAGCCGTAAAAAATACACACACTTATGAGTTATCTACTCTGGAGCCGCAATCTGTGGTGGGTAGTAATGTAGAGTAAGTGGAGGCTAAAAATCAAAAAAGGAGGAAACAAAAAATGGGAGTTATTTCAATGAAAGCCTTGCTTGAAGCAGGGGTGCACTTCGGACATCAAACTAGAAGATGGAATCCAAAGATGGCTAAATACATCTACACTTCTAGAAATGGTATTCACATTATCGATTTGCAAAAAACTAGCGATTTAATCGATATAGCTTATAAAGCTTTATTCGATATTGCAGCTGAAGGTGGAAAGGTGCTATTTGTAGGAACTAAAAAACAAACTCAAGATCCTATCAAAGAAGCCGCAGAACGTTCAGGGCAATACTACGTTAACCAAAGATGGTTAGGTGGAACGCTAACAAACTTCAAAACTATCAAAAAATCAATTAAGAAACTTCATGATCTTTACAAAATGGAACAAGATGGTACTTTTGATGTTTTACCGAAAAAAGAAGTTATCAATCTAAAAAAAGAAATGGCACGTTTAGAAAAATTCTTAGGCGGAATCAAAGATATGCGTAAAACGCCAGAAGCTTTGTTCATCATCGATCCAAGAAAAGAAAGAAATGCTATTTTAGAAGCTAGAAGATTAGATATTCCAGTATTCGGTATCGTTGATACAAACTGTGATCCAGATGAAGTAGACTATATTATTCCAGCTAATGACGACGCTTTACGTTCAGTAAGATTAATCGTTAACAAATTAGCTGATGCAGTAATTGAAGCTTCTGGTGGTCAAAGTTTAATCGGCAGTGAAAACGAAGAAGATACTACTTCAGAAGATACAGATATCGAAGAAGTTGAAGAAGATGAAGAAGTTGTTGAAAACAAAAAACCAGTTGCTAAGCCAGTTGCTAAGCCAGTTGTTGTAAAAGTTACTTCTCAACCTAAAAAAGAAGAAACTAAACCAGCACCTAAAGCAGAAGCTAAACCTGAGCCAAAACCAGAACCAAAAGTTGACGTTAAAGCAGAAGTTAAAGCTGAACCGAAAGCTGAAGTTAAAGTTGAAGTAAAAGCTGAAGTTAAGACTGAAGTAGCTGCTCCAAGTAAATTTACACAAGAAGACTTGGAAGCAAAAACTGTTGCAAATCTTAGAGAATTAGCAAAAGAACTTAACCTTAGTGGCTACTCAAGTTTAAGAAAAGCAGAATTAATCGAACTTATAAAAACAGCACTTTAATAATTATGGGAGCAAGTAAAAAATGCTCCCTTTTTAAAGAGTTAACCTGTTGTAAAGATAATTAAAATATGATATATTTAATATGTGTAAATCGGGAGGAATAGATATGGATATTAGTGCAAAATTAGTAAAAGAATTAAGAGAAAAAACCGGAGCTGGATTAATGGATTGTAAAAAAGCATTAGTCGAAACTAACGGTGATATAGATCAAGCAGTTGATTGGCTAAGAGAAAAAGGAATAGCCAAAGCTGCAAAAAAAGCTTCAAGAATAGCTGCTGAAGGCGCTTGTGATGTTAAAGTTGACGGTAACACTGCTGTTATCTTTGAACTTAACTGTGAAACTGACTTCGTTGCTAAAAATGATAAATTCCTAGCTTTAGTAGATTTAATCGCTGATGCTTTACTTAAAAATAAACCAAAAAACAATGAATTGGCATTAGCAACAACAGTTAATGGAAAACCATTACAAGAACTTCTTTTTGAACAAGTTTCTACTATCGGTGAAAACTTAACTTTTAGAAGATATGAATTAATTGAAAAAAATGACAATCAAACTTTTGGTGCTTATGTACATATGGGCGGAAAAATTGCCTCTTTATCTCTTATCAATGGTGATAACGCTGAAGTTGCTAAAGACATTGCAATGCATGTTGCTGCTTCAAACCCTAAATATGTGAGTCGTGATGAAGTTTCTGAAGAATTCATAACTCATGAAAAAGAGGTTTTGACGAGAGAAGCATTAAACGAAAACGCTGAATCAGATAAACCAAAACCAGAAAACATCATTGAAAAAATGGTTGAAGGTCGTTTAAATAAGAATTTAAAAGATATTTGTCTTTTAAACCAACCATTCGTTAAAAACCCAGATGAAACAGTTGAACAATATGTTAAATCTAAGGGCGTATCAGTCGCTTTATTTAAACGTTTAGCTGTTGGCGAAGGCGTAGAAAAAAAAGAAGAAAATTTTGCTGACGAAGTTTTGAGACAAGTTGGGTAATTAAAGGACAAATCTTTGTCCTTTTTTTAAAATATTTAGGAGGGTAATTATGCCGAAAAGAAGAGTTATGATTAAACTTAGTGGAGAGGCTTTAGCCGGAAAAAACGGCGTTGGAGTTGATCCTTTGACAGTCAAGCATATTGCTGAAGAGATTAAAGCAGCCTATGTAGCTTGCGATTGTGAAATCGGAGTTATTGTTGGCGGAGGGAATATTTTCCGAGGAAAACTTGCAGAAGATATGGGTATTGAAAGATCAAGCGCTGATTATATGGGTATGATCGGAACTATTGTAAATGCCTTAGCTTTACAAAACTCTTTGGAAGCCCATGGTGTTGAAACAAGGGTCATGACATCAATAAATATTCCTGAAGTGGCCGAACCGTACATTCGCCGTAAAGCAATTTCGCATTTTGAAAAAGATCGCATTGTAATTTTCGGTGGTGGAACCGGAAATCCATATTTCTCTACTGACACAACTGCAGCTTTAAGAGCCGCAGAATTAGGCGCTTCAATAGTCTATATGGCAAAAAATGGAACTGATGGAGTCTATGATAAAGACCCAAGAAAACATGATAATCCAGTTAAATACACTAATTTAACTCACCAAGAAGTCTTACATAAAAACCTTAACGTGATGGATTCAACAGCTGCTGCTTTGTGTTATGATAATAATATAGATATTTATGTTTTTGATATGAATGTACCAGGGAACATTAAAAGAGCAATTCTTGGTGAAAATATCGGGACAATGATTAGAAATGGCAAAGGAGGAATTTAAAATGCCAGAAACAATTCTTTTAGAAGCAGAAGAGAGGATGGAGCACACTTTACAAGTGTTACATCGTGATTTCTCAACTGTAAGAAGTGGAAGAGCAAACCCAAAAATGTTAGAAAAGGTTCATATTAATTACTATGGAGCCGAAACTCCAATTAATCAAGTAGCTAATATCTCTGTCCCAGAAGGAAATCAAATTTACATCAAACCTTACGACAAGACTTTAGTAAGTGAAATTGAAAAAGCAATATTTGGAGCTAACCTTGGTGTTACGCCGTCAAATGACGGTATTGGAGTAAGAATTGTCTTACCGCCGATGACTGAAGAAAACCGTAGGAATTCCGTTAAAATAATTCACAAGATGGCTGAAGATAGCAAAGTGGCGATTAGAAACATCAGAAGAGATGCAATTACACATTTCAAAAAAATGGAAAAAGATTCCGCTATTACTGAAGATGATTTACAATATTATCAAGACGAAACTCAAAAACTTACTGATCAATTTATTGAAAAAATTGATGAGTACTTTAAAGAAAAAGAAAAGGATATCATGCACATCTAAATACATAATTTGGTTGTAAATTTCGCTTTTTTGGAATTTACAACTTTTTTATCTTAGATATCTTTATCTTTATAACAGATAAAAATCATAGAATAATCACATAAAATATAGTATAATCTATTGTTAGAGAAGGATTTGATAAATATGAAAAAAGCAATGATTAAAGAAGAACTGAATATCCCTCAACATATTGCTATTATTCTTGACGGCAATGGTAGATGGGCTAAAAAAAGACACATGCCTAGAATTTATGGCCATCAAAAAGGTGTCGAAAATGTCCGTTCAATAACTTTAGCAGCTTCGGAAATGGGTGTTAAAGCACTCAGCGTTTATGCCTTCTCAACCGAAAATTGGTCAAGACCTAAAGACGAAGTTGAATTCTTGATGAAGTTACCTGGCGAATTTGAAAAAAGATTTAAAGTCGATTTCCAAAAACATGATATTAAAGTCATGTTTTCTGGACGGAAAACACACCTTAGTCAAGAAAATTTAGAAATATTAGAAAGAATAACTGCTAATACAAAGGATCGTTCGGGATTAGTTTTAAATATTTGTTTTGACTATGGTTCAAGAGCTGAAATAACTGAAGCTGTTAAACAAATAGCTCAAGATGTTTCGAACAAAAAGCTAATGCCAAGTGATATCACCGAACAAACGATAGAAAACCTACTATATACAAAAGATTTACCAAAATTAGACCTTTTAATTAGACCTAGCGGTGAAGTTAGATTATCTAACTTTTTGTTATGGCAAGCGGCTTATGCCGAACTTTATTTTTGCAAAACATATTGGCCGGCATTTTCTAAAAAGAATTTAGAAGAAGCGGTTTTAGACTTTAATAAACGAGAACGTAGATTCGGAGGTTTAAAAGGATAAATTATGAAACAAAGAATCATTACAGGAAGTTTATTAGTAATAGTCTTAGGATTGTTAATTTATTTTGGTGAAGGACCGCTTGAATTTCTTTTTTCAGGTCTCTGCGTTTTATTAGCGACGATTGCGTCCTGGGAATTTTCAAGGATGTTATACAAGGATAAACCATTTTCACCTTTTAACTACTTAGCGGTTTTATTCACTTTTAGTTTTACATTAATCAATGTAATATGGTTTAAACAAACAGTTTTATATTACCAAATATTTTTCATGTTTATTATCTCGATGTTTTTGATTTATGCGCTTATTTATATCTTTTATGATAAATTTACACTTTCAGATTTTTCTGGACAAATTTTGACTGTATTTTATACAAGTTTAGGATTCATTGCGTTTGCTTACTTAAGAATTCTATCAATTCATTTAATTATTTATTTATTCCTAGTAGCGATGCTGACAGATGTTTTTGCTTATCTAATTGGAATAAAGTTCGGCAAACATCGTTTAGCCATTAAAATTTCTCCTAAAAAAAGTGTTGAAGGCGCTATTGCCGGTCTTTTAATCGGTGGAACACTCGCCGCCCTATATGCTTATTCAGTTAATTTTATGAATTACAATCTAGTGTATTTATTATTAATATCATTTAGTCTGTCAATCATTTCGCAAATTGGTGATTTGGTAGCTTCTAAGTTCAAAAGAGAAGCTGACATTAAAGATTATTCACAAATATTTCCGGGACATGGCGGTGTTTTAGACCGTTTTGATTCCAGTATGTTCGCAGCGATCTTTTTGATGATATTAGTTATGGTGTGGTGATTTAGGTGAAAAGGATATATTTATTAGGAGCTACTGGTTCCATCGGTCAACAGACAATAGAAATAATAAGAGCTAATACCGAAGACTTTGAACTCAAAGGTATATCTGGTTATAGCAATTTTTCTTTAGTTAAAGATTTAGTTAGGGAATTTAATCTTGACATTGTTTCTGTCAAAACAAAAGAACAAGCTGATGAAATTAAAAGTGATTTTCCGGATTTGCATGTAGTATATGGTGAAGAGGGATTAACTACTTTAGCCAGTTTTAATCCTAATCAAGAAATTACTATAATCAACGCTCTTGTCGGTATGGTTGGCTTAAAACCAACTTTAAGAGCTATTGAAGTAAATCGAACAATTTTGCTCGCTAATAAAGAAACATTGGTAGTAGGCGGCCATCTTATCAGAGATAAATTGCTTTCTTCAAAAGCGGCAATCTATCCGATAGATTCTGAGCATAGCGCTTTATGGCAAGCTTTAAACGGCGAGGAAAATCAAGCAGTTAAACGATTGATTATAACTGCAAGTGGCGGCGCTTTTAGAGATAAAACGAGAGAAGAATTAAAAAATGTTACTTTAGAAGAAGCTCTTAATCATCCTAACTGGTCAATGGGGAAAAAGATTACTGTTGACTCAGCGACAATGATTAATAAAGGTTTTGAAATTATTGAAGCTGCTTATCTATTTGATATTGATATCAATAAGATTGAAGCGATACTTCATAAAGAAAGTATAATCCATTCGATGATTGAATTTATTGATGGATCAATTATGGTGCAAATAGCTGATCATGATATGCGTTTGCCAATTAGTTATGCGATGTATTATCCAAGAAGAAAACCTTCCATCGCTAACAAGATGGACTTGTTAAGATTAAACAATCTTCATTTTTCCAAAATTGATGAATCAAGGTACCCTTGTTTAACTTATGCCAATGAAGCCTTTATCAAAGGCGGAAGTATGAGAACTGTACTAAATGCAGCGAATGAAATAGCTGTACAACTATTTATCGATGGAAAAATAGACTTTTTAGACATTGAAAAAATAATAAAAAGTGAAATGGATAATCATAAAGTTATTCCTTATCCATCACTAGAAGAAATCTATCAAATCGATCAAGAAATAAAACAAAGAGTATTAAAACTGCATGAAGGAGCTTGATAAATTATGTTAATGACTTTAAATATTTTTCTAACCATTTGGAATATGATATTATTTCTTTTGGTTTTAGGTTTAGTAATCTGTATCCATGAACTTGGACATTTATTTTTTGCTAAAAAAGCAGGGATTTTATGCCACGAGTTCGCTTTTGGTATGGGACCAAGATTATTTAGTATAAAAAAAGGAGAAACTTTCTATTCGATTCGCGCAATTCCTTTTGGTGGCTTCGTCTCAATGTCAGGAGAAGAATTAGAGGAAGAGTTAATCAAGGTAGGGGACAGAGTTCGATTAGAATTTGATGAATCCAATATGGTTAAAAATATCATATTAAATGAAAAAAACCATAAATACCAAGATTTATTAGCAATGACAGTTGAAAATATCGACTTAAGAAACAGCAAGAATCTTTTTATCAATCAGTATCAAGTTAAAGAAGATGCAATGTACATTTTTGATAAAAAAGAAATGCAGATAGCTCCGACAAACAGAAGATTTTCCGATAAAACTAAATGGCAAAGATTTTTAACGACATTCGGTGGACCGATGATGAATTTTGTTTTAGCGCTTTTTATCTTCTTAATTATTGCTTTTTCAGTAGGCGTTCCCAATTCGTCCAGCACCGTAATCGGTGAAGTTAGCCAAGAAGCTCCAGCTTCAGATATTATCCTTCCAGGAGATAAGATAATATCGATTAACGGAGTGGTAGTAGATAGTTGGAATGAAGAAGGAAATTCGATTTCCAGTGAACTTGCAAAAACAATTGACGGATATGTTATTGTTGTCGAAAGAGACAATGAATTAATTACACTTGAAGAAATACAACCGCAATTAATCTTCTACGGTTTAGGTTTTACTGCTTACGCAGCTAATGAAGATTTAATTATCGATATGCCACTTTATTTAAAAACGGAATTAAAATCAGGCGATCAAATAATCAGTTTTAATGATGTTCCAATGACCACTTGGCAAGATGTAATTGCTTTTGCTGAAGCAAACGTAGAAGGGTCAAGTGATAAAGAAGATCTTTATAAAATTACAGTTTATCGTCAAACAATCTCCGAACATGCCGGATTAATTACTGATATTACTCATGTAGATGGATTCTATAATGTAAGAATTAGTGTGAGCGGTCAATCAGACCCAGTAATCTATAACATTAGTGATTCTGAAGACCTACTTGTAGAAGTAGGTGATATGGTTGAAATAGACACAGCTTTAGGCGGTGGTGGTAATTATGATTTTGAGTATATTCTTTATGGTGAAAGAATCCTTAAAGCTATGAACGCAACTCCTTTTAGTAGTCGTATAGGTATCGGCGGCACAACAAAATTTAGTTTCTTTGGCGCAATTGGCAATGGTTTTGTTTTATTAAAAGACGCAGCTTTTTCAATCTTTGGTACTTTAGGCTTGCTATTTACTTCTAATCTAGTTGGTATTTCCGATTTAAGCGGATTTGTAGGAATCTTTTCAATGACTTCCAATGCAGCAGCAGCAGGTATTATCTCTTTACTTAGTTTTGTCGGTTTATTATCCGTCAACTTAGGAATAATCAACCTCTTACCAATTCCTGCTTTAGACGGTGGAAGACTAGTTTTTATCGGTTATGAAGCCATAACAAAAAAGAAACCAAACCAAAAACTAGAGAACTGGTTACACACTATTGTATTCTTCCTTTTAATCGCCCTAATGCTTTATGTTACATATAATGATATTTTAAGATTAATTGGCATCTAAAAAAACTTATAAAAAACTGATAATTTATCTATAAATTTAGAATGATTTTCACTTACATTTTAAGATACTTGATAGCCAAAAATAGCAGTTATTGGCTATCTTTTATTTTTATCAGAAATTGTCTTAATTTCCGAGAAATAATTATTGACAATAATTTTTCAGTGTGATAAAATATATAAGCGCGTCAAGATAACGCGCTAGCAGCAAGTACTGCTTTAGATCTTTGAAAACTAAACATATGAAGAAAGAAACAACAGACCAAAAAAACGAGTAACAAAAATATGAGCTAAAAAGAATAATTCATATAAAAAATATGGAGAGTTTGATCCTGGCTCAGGATGAACGCTGGCGGCATGCCTAATACATGCAAGTCGAACGCACTAGTTTACTAGTGAGTGGCGAACGGGTGAGTAACACGTAGATAACCAACCCTAAAGATGAGGATAACCCGGGGAAACCTGGAC
>DDWA01000040.1 GCA_002345425.1 Caryophanales bacterium UBA2298
TTCAAAAAAGAAGTATTAGAATCAGATATTCCAGTAATCGTTGATTTCTGGGCGCAATGGTGCAGACCTTGTTTAATGTTAGCGCCAGTATTAGAAGAAATTGCTACAGATTTAGCAGGTAAGGTTAAAGTTGCTAAAGTAAACGTTGATGAAGAAGGTTACCTTGCTAATCAATTCCGCGTATCAAGTATTCCTACGGTATACTTATTTGAAAATGGTCAAGTTAAAAATCAAATCGTTGGCTTAATGAGAAAAGAAGATTTATTAAAAAGATTAGGTCTATAAAATAATGTATGATGTAATAGTGATTGGCGGAGGACCTGCAGGGGCATCCGCCGCTATTTATTTACAACGATTCCGCTTAAAAGTCTTAATGATTATGAAAGATTTAGGTACTTTAGGTAATACTGATCATATAGATAATTATTGGGCTTTCGAAAATACCGTTACTGGTAAACATCTTGTTGAACAAGGTGTGTCTCAAGCAGAAAGACTTGGCGTTGAGGTTGTTGAGGAAGAAGTTATCGGTATTGAGACTTTTGAAGATTTTACTGTAAAAACAACTAGAAGAGATTTTCAAGGAAAAGCAGTACTAATTGCGACCGGGCAATCTAAACCAAACCTTAAGATTAAAGGTTTTAAAGAGTATATTGGCAAAGGCGTAAGTTTTTGTGCTATCTGCGACGGCTTTATCTATCGTAATAAAAAGATAGGCGTTATTGGTAACGCTGAATTTATGCTGGAAGAATTAGAAGTATTAAGAAACTTTACTAAAGATATTACTGTCTTTACTAATGGACTTGGACTCCCTTTACATATTGAAGAAGAAATTAAAGAATTGTTAGTTACAGATCCCCTTTGTGGAATTCAAGGGGATGAGGTAGTAAAAAAAGTAGTCACTGAAGAAGAAGAGTATGAAGTAGATGGATTGTTCGTAGCGATAGGCACTCCTTCAGCTAACGACTTCGCTTTAAGAATAGGCGCTTTTATCGAGAACAATTATATTGTCGTCGATAAAAACCATATGACTAATGTTCCTGGTTTATTTGCGGCTGGGGATTGCATCGGTGGGTTGTTGCAAGTGGTTAAAGCTGCAAGTGACGGAGCTCATGCTGCAATAGCAATTAACAAATATCTGAAGACTGTAAAATAAGGCTGTTGAAGAAACAGTCTTTTTTTTTGGTTATTTATACAATCTTTATATTTCGACCAAGAAATACCTACAGCATATTTATACCAATCTGACTATAATGAAGTTAAATCATTACAGGAGGTATTTTGTATATGAAAGAATTAATAGGAATTAATGTAAGAATCGTTTTGAATGATTCATCTGGTTTTGTAACAATAAGCGGGAAAGTAGTCAATGTCTTTGATCGTTTTATATTGCTTGATACATCATTAGGGCCTTTATATGTATCTTTTTATTCAATTAAAACAATTAGAGTCATGGGTGAAGATGATGAAAAAAAATAGAAATAAAATCCTAATTATTGGATCTGGAAGATTAGGAGCTTCGATTGCGGGTAAGTTATCAGCTGCAGGTCTTGACGTTGTTATAATTGATAAAGATGTAAGTTCATTTAGAAAACTTGACGATGAGTTTGGCGGTTATGATATAGTCGGTGACGCTACTGATTTATTCGTTTTGGAAAACGAAGTTCTTATTAATGAAGTTAATGAGGTAATCATAACGACAAATAGTGATAATGTAAACTTGTTTATCGCTCATATTTGTTTTTATGTTTATGATGTACCTCATATATATGTTAGATTAAATGACAATGATAAAGGGATTTTGCTTAAAAATACGACAATAAAACCAATATATCCTTTTAGTTTATCCTTTGAAGAGTATATGAGAAAAAGAAGCGAGAATGATAATTATGAAAATAGTCATAGCTAATGGTAGACATGAAGCAGACTTCATGATAAAAAAATTCATTCAAGATAACCATAAATTGGTGATTATTAACTCAGATCAACATTTCGGTCATTATATCAGTAACACTAATCATGTTCCTGTATTATTCGGTGACTCTACTAAAGCTTACACATTAGATGACGCGGGTGTGCATAACGCCGATGTTTTAATAGCTTTATCAACCGATGATATTGAAAATTACGTGACTTGTATTACTGCTAAAAGATTATTTGATGTTAAAAGATGTGTCAGTGTTGTAAGAAATCCAAAACGAGTTGATTTATTTAAAAAATTAGGAATTGACAGTGTTATATGTTCAACATATCTTTTAGGTGAAAGTATAAAATATGAATCATTAATTGAAAGCTTTACCAAGACTTTATCCCTTGAAAACGATAAAATAGTCATTACTGAATTGCTGATTGAAGACGATTATTTAATTGCTGGTAAAGTGATTAAAAACATTGACTTCCCTCCAAGAGTAAATATAAGTTGTATTTTTAGAGATCCTGAGGTAATTATTCCTAATGGGGACTCATTAATTAAAGCCGGGGATAAGTTGATAATCGTTTCAACGCCTAAAGACCAAGAGATGATAGTTAAGTTCTTTAAGACTAAGGTGGATGATGATGAATAAAGAAAGTGTATCAGGATATGCATTAATATTTGGATATTTAAGTCTATTCATGATGATGATTGGCTTAATTATACTTTTACCTTTATTGGTAATAATTTTTTATCCTGAAGAAATAACTAATGCAAAATATTTCATTGCACCTGGTGTTGGCAGTATTGTTATTGGTTATTTTGTGCACTATTTTTTCCTTGGAAAATCTCAAGAAAGATTAGAGAAGTATCAAGACGCTTTATTGATATTATTTATTTGGATAATGGCAATTTTAATTTCGTCAATTCCATTTTTATTGACTGGTAATTATAATTTTACCCAAAGTATATTTGAAACAACTTCTGGGTATTCAACAACAGGTTTGACGGTTGTCGATGTAACCACGACACCAAACATATTTTTAATGTATCGAAGTTTATTGCAATTCATTGGTGGGGTTGGTTTGGTTTTGATTTTAACTTCAGCTGTCTCAGATAGATATGGTATGAGACTGTATAGCGCTGAAGGACATAATGACAAATTATTACCCAACTTAGCAAGATCAGCAAGATTAATCTTATCTATATACATTGTGTATATTATTGTTGGAACTATTCTTTATAAAATATTTGGAATGAGTGTTTTTGATGGCTTAAATCATGCTATTGCCGCTGTTTCAACTGGTGGATTTTCAACAAAAGCGAATAGTATAGCTTTTTTCGATAGCGCAGCTATTGAGGGTGTAACTATTGTTTTAATGTTATTAGGTAACACTAATTTTGTCGTTCACTTATTCTTGATTAAAGGAAGACTAAAAAATGCAATTAAGCATATTGAGTTAAAGTTTTTATTAATCATTTCTGTCATTTTCATACCAATAATGGTTATTTCCATTGCTGGTAGTTACCAAGGAGATTTTTGGGAGGCTTTTCGTATTGGTTTATTTCAATTCGTAAGTGGAATCACAACTACTGGCTTTCAATCTGTTGATTCTTTATCAATTTTACCAAATATTACAATTATTTGTGTTATAATATTGATGATAATCGGTGGAGGAATTGGTTCTACGGCTGGTGGTATTAAGCAATATAGGATTGTTTTAGCAATTAAAAATTTGTATTGGAACTTTAGAGACCGTATCACTCACAAGAATGTTATTAGGTCAAATTATATCAATAAGTTTGGTAAAGTTATTGAAGTAACCAAACAAGACGCAATCGATACTAATTCCCATATCATGGTTTATCTTATTACTTTGGTTATAGGAACAGTAATATTTTCAGCTTACGGTCATAGTTTACAAGATTCATTGTTTGAATTTTCTTCAGCCCTTGGAACAGTTGGCTTATCGGTTGGAATTATTTCTTATAATTCACCGCCATTAATGTTATGGACAACCAATGTCGGAATGTTTATGGGAAGATTAGAATTTTATGTTGTTTTCGTAGCTATCGCAAAAATCTTTATGGATGTTTCAAAGAGGAAAGTTTTATGATTAAAAACAAAGAACTTCGCAATGTAATCTTTTCTTTAATCGCCATTGCTCTGTCAACAATGTTTGCTTTTGCTTTTGAAGGCTTCGGATTCAGAGCTGAAAACATCATGCTTATCTATGTTGGGACAATCATGTTAATAATGGTTCAAACAAAAAAGAATGTCTATGGCCTAACATCGACATTCTTATTAGTTTTTATATTTAATTTTTTCTTTACAGAGCCTAAATTTACCTTTAAAATCAACGATCCAAATTATATTGTTACCTTAATTATCTTTACCTTGGTATCAGTGACTATGGGTACATTGACCAATCAATTACAACGAGAAATTTTCGCAGCAAAAGATAACGAGAAAAAATTAGAATTGTTGTATAAAACTAGCCAGTCCCTACTACATGCAAAAAATAAAATCGAAATAATATTGATGACTAAAGAAAATTTAAGGAAACTTTTACCTTGTGAAATCTATTTTTATTTTCGTAATAACTTTTATGTTGATGAAGAAAAAGATTTTGATATAGCAACTTATGATAAAAATATCGATTACGCTATTGATCAAAATATTATTTGTGGTAAAAAAGAACAAAAATATGATGATTTGCCAATAAAGATATTTCCAATCAATAGTGCTAAAGACATTAGAGGGGCTTTGTTAATCGATTGTACGAATAAGGATATCTCTAAACAAGAAAAAGAATTTGTTCAAACAAGTATTTTACATATGATTACCGCTTTAGAAAGAGATCAAATAGCACTAGAAGAAGAAAATACAAGAATTGAAATGGAAAAAGAAAGGATTAAGTCCGCGCTTTTAAGATCCATTTCTCATGATTTAAGGACACCATTAACATCTTTGAAGACGGGAACATCATTCTTATATGACAGCTATGATCAAATAGATGAGGATATAAAAAAATCAATGTTACTCGATATCAACAACGAAACATCAAGACTTAATGATTTCGTTGATAACCTACTAAATATGACTAGATTGACAGCCAATAAATTTACCATTAAAAGAAGTTATGAATTAGTCGATGATTTATTACTTGATGTTTATCGCCGGATGAAAAATCGTTTGATAAATCATAAATTATCAATACAAAGAAAAAAAGAAGTTACAAAAATATTCGTTGATTCGCAATTATTAACTCAAGTATTTATTAACTTGATTGATAATGCTATAAGACATACCGATCAAGATTCTTTAATAAAAATTGATTATCAGGTCGAAACTGATCGAGTTATTTTTACTGTCAGCGATAATGGCGGCGGAATTCCTGAAGAAAACTTAACGAAAATATTTGAGAATTTCACCAGCATTGAAACAAAAAAAGAAGACAATTTTCGGGGTATGGGGTTAGGCCTTAATATCTGTAAAGCAATCGTTAATGCTCACGAAGGTGAGATTTTGGCTTATAATAATGATGAAGGCGGTGCCACATTTGAATTCTATCTTCCTTTAAATAAGGTGGTGAAATAATGCAATCAAAAATATTAATTGTTGAAGATGACCAAGTTATTTTAAGATTCCTAGCTTTAGCCTTAAAAACCAATGGTTACGATGTTATCGATGCGAGAAATGGTTTGTTGGGTATCAATTTATTTATTAGTCATAATCCTGATTTAGTGCTTTTAGATTTAGGTTTACCTGATATCGAAGGTATGGAAGTAATTAAAGAAATCAGAAAAATTTCTGATAAACCTATAATAATAATTTCCGCAAGAGATCGCGATTTGGATAAAATCGAAGCACTTGACAACGGCGCTAACGATTACATCACAAAACCCTTTAATATCGGTGAAGTTCTAGCTAGAGTAAGAGTTTCTTTAAGGGGAATTATTAAAATCAATGAAAATAAAACTTTTGTTTACAGTGATTTGACAATTGACTTTGACAGGCATAAAGTTTTTGTAGAGGAAGAAGAGGTTCACTTAACGCCAATTGAGTTTAAAATTTTAGAAACTCTAGTCAAATATCAAGGAAAAGTGTTAACCCATAAGTTTTTGCAAAGTGAAACGTGGGGTTATGAAACGGTTGATAATTACCAAACATTAAGAGTGTTTATTGCCTCAATCAGAAAGAAGATTGAAAAAGAAAATAGAATAAATCAGTATATCATAACCGAAGTTGGTGTGGGATACCGTTTTAATGATGAGTAAAGGTAGAAAAAAATTCTACCTTTTTCTTTCTTTTTTAAAAGTAAACAAAACTTAAAATTAGAAGAAAAAATTAACTATTAAATGGCTTAA
>DDWA01000035.1 GCA_002345425.1 Caryophanales bacterium UBA2298
TTCGTAAGAATTATTTTTGTTCTTGAATTTTTTTGATTTTGGAAAGATAAACTTATGTTAATTATGATATAATAAATTTTAAGGGTGATTGATGCGTGAAGTCATTAAAGAATATTAAAGACAATGCACTTTTAATCTGTGCAAATCAAGATAAATTACAAATATTGAATTACTTAAGTGATAATTCAATTTTTTTAAACTTAGAATTTTATGACTCCCATTTTTCTTATCTTTCATTCAATAAAAATTACTTGTTTTATTTGAGAAAGAATTATCAAATTAAGCCTTATTTAGGTGAAAGATTTAAGAAATATTTTGATTATGTCGATAATGATAAAGAATATAAATCAGATAAAATCAAAGAACTTCAAAAGATTAAAAAATCTTTGTTGAAAAATAATATCTTGTTTGAAAAACAAAGATATTATTCTCAAATTTATCAAGTTAATGATTTGTTTGTTCCCAAAAGGTTTAATCAAAATGTTGAAAAGATTTATACCAACAGAATCACTGAGAATAAAGTTACTTTATATAAGGCAATTGATCAATTGGAGCAAGTAAGATTTGTATACGAGAAAGTTGTAAAATTATTAGAAAATGGTATTGATATTAACAAGATTAATATTTTAAATTCTACAGTTGAAGATGACGTAAGTTTAGGTAAATTATTTCATGATTCTTTTATTCCTTATAATATCAATAAAAGGACTAGTTTAAGCGAATATCCAGTAATGATAAACTTAATTAAACATTTAAAAGAAACAGGCTATGAAAAAGCTTTAAATTATTTAAATGAGTTAGAAAAGAATGATGTCATAAATAAAATTATTAGAGTATTCAATACTTATGAAAAAGTCTTGTTTGTTGAAGATATTGAAGTTATAATCTATGAATTAAAGAAATTATCTTTGATAGATTCAGGATATGCAGAAGCAATCAATATCACCAGTTTTAATAATCATGTTTATCGTGAAGATGAGTACTATATTTTAATGAATTATTATGATGACGCTTTTCCAAAAAAATATGTTGATAACGATTATTTAAGCGATAGTGAAGTAAAAGAAATTGACTATCCGACATCGGTAGAATTAAATAACTATAACAAACAGATGATTACCGATGTCTTAAATCAAATCAATCATCTTATTTTAGTTTATCCAAATCAAGTTATTGATGAAACTAGACCGGCTAGATTCAATTTAAGTCGAGAAATTAATTACTTCAACTTTGAACATGAATATAAAGTTAAGACTTATTTGAATGACTTGGTGTATTTAGATTTTGCTAAGAAACGTTATGATTTTGATAATTATAATATTTATACAGCAGATCTTGAAAGATTGAATAATGTCTATCATCATGAATACCAAGAATACATTCCTTTCTTTACCGGAATTAATGATAAAACGTTAACTTATTTAATTGATAAATTTAATACTTTAACCGCCTATAAATTAGAAAGTTACGCTTTATGTCCTTTTCAATATTATCTAAAGTATTTATTGAAGTTGGATAGTTTTGAAGATAACATTTTTACTTATATCGGTAATGTTATCCATAAAGCTTTAGAACTAAAGATGAAGAATGGTAGGTATGATAATGAAGAATTATTTGCAAGTTATAATTTTCCTGAAAAAGAAAATTATAAAAGAGCGATATTTGAAGAAATTATTGTTGAAAATTTAGAAGTTATCGAAGCGATAGTCAGTGATTTTGAAAGTAATTCTTTATTTAAGAGTGTGTTAGCAGAAGAAAAGATTAATCAAGCGTTTGATGAATATTTTAAGCTTACTGGAGTGATTGACAAAGTTTTGATCGATGATGAATATAAATATTTTTTAATCATCGATTATAAATTAAGCGATAAAGATTTTAAGAGAGATGACTTAACAAAAAAATACCGGTTACAATTACCGTTTTATCTTTATAGTTTTAAAAAAACACATCCTGATTTAAGACCGACAGGAATGCTTTATCAAAAGACTTCTTTAGTAAAGGAAGATAGATTGGCAAATAACAGCTATAAGATGAAAGGCATGGTTCTTGATGATGTTAGTGTTATCGGTAGAATTGATCCTGATTTTTCAAGAATTCAAGGCGTAAGATTAAAAAAAGACGAAACTTTAAGTGATAGTCCTAATAATCTTATTAATAGTGAAGACTTAGAAAAACTGTTATCGAGAACTGAAACAGTAATTTCAGAAACTTCTAAAAGTATTGTTAAAGGTGATTTTACGATTAAACCAATCCTTGTAGATGTCGATGCTAGAAGTAAGAATAGTATTTCTTGTGAGTATTGTAATTATAGTTCCATCTGTTACTCGAAGAATAAAATGTTGGGTGGTGAGTAAAGATGGGTTATACTAAAAGCCAATTAGAAGCTATCAATTATAAAACTGGGAACATCTTAGTTAGTGCCAGTGCGGGTTCAGGTAAAACAGGAGTTTTAAAAGAAAGAGTCATAACAAAACTTAAGAACGGAATTGATATTGATAAATTAGTTATCTTAACCTTTACCAAAGCTGCCGCAGAAGAAATGAAATCAAGAATTATCAACGAAATTGAAAGTTTAAATCTCACTGATCAATTACCGAAAATTGATAATGCGATTATTTCAACTTTCGACGCTTTTACATTAAGATTAGTTACTGAGTATCATTATTTATTAGGACTAGATAAAGATATTACGATAAGTGACCAAGTTTTAATCAAGATTAGAAAACAAGAAACGATTAAAAAAGTTCTGGAAAAATATTATTTAAACAATGATGAAGCATTTAAATTATTATTTAAACGTTATTTCAATAAATCTGATGGTTGGTTAGAAGATAGTGTCTATAAAATCGGTGAGGCTTTAAGAAAATTGGCTGATTATGAACAGTATATTTGTGATTACGCTGATTTATATCAAGAAAAAGAGTTTATCGAGTTAAATGCTAAAAAATATATAAAACAGATAATTCAAAAATTAAAAGATGAATATCAAGATTTTTCGGTAATGTATTTAGAAAAACTACCGGCTTTTGATGAAAAATTTCAGGAATACATTTTAAATGTCAAGACAATTGTTGATGAGATTATTAATGAAGATGATGAAAATGTAATAATTATTAAAATCATCAATTTCAAGAGACCGACTAAACCGAAGAACAAAGAACTAAGCGCTCCTGCAATACTTGATGTTTTAAAAGACATTAAAGATGAGTTTAAAAAGTTATTTGTCTTTAGTTATGACGACCTTTTAACTTCAGTGAAGTCTTCTTTTCAAGTAGCAAACGAACTCTTAAAAATCGTTACTGACTATTTAGATGAATTCAATCGAATAAAAGCCGAAGAGATGCTATATTCTTATGAAGATATCATGTTTTTTGCGATAAAGTTATTTGAAGATTTTGACGATATAAGATTAAAGTTTATTAATAACATTCATGAGATCTTAATTGATGAATATCAAGATACCAATGATTTGCAAGATTGGTTTATTAGTTTAATAGCCAATAATAACGTTTTTATGGTTGGGGACGTCAAACAATCGATTTATCGGTTCAGAGATGCTAATCCGAAAAACTTTATGAGAATCTATAGAGAATATAATGACCATAATACTGGTAAGGCGATTTTCTTGCAGGAAAACTTTAGATCAAATCGCTTTGTTTTAGAAGCGATTAATCAAATTTTTAAACAGATTATGACATATGAAGTTGGTGGAGTGGATTACGAAGATGAACAAGTCTTAAAAACCGGTTATGATGAAGACTATTTATTACATGATGCAAATGCCTTTGAAACTAAAGTTTATGATATTAATCTTATTAAAGATGATTATCCAAATCAAACAAGAGAAGAAACTGAAGCTCATTTAGTAGCACAAGATATTTTAAAACGAATGGAAGATAATGAAGAGATTTATGATTTGAAATTGGGTAAAAAGAGAAGTTTAGCATTCTCTGATTTTACGGTTTTAGTTGATCGGAAAAAAGCGTTTTTGACTTATGCAAAAGTTATCTCTAAGTATAATATCCCAATTGATATCTATGATGATGAACCATTTTTTTCCAGTGATGAGATAAGGTTTGTCTTTCAGTATTTGTTGCTGATAAATTGTTTTAAAGATGATAAGTACTTTAAGAAGTATTTTAAAACCTCACTTTATGCTGTTGCTAGATCATTTGTTTACCGGATAAAAGATGAAGTTATTGCTAAATTTTTAGCTTTTGAAAGTTTAGAAGAAATTGCTGATATTAGTAAGTTAAGCAATGATACTTCATTGCGAATAATCTATCAAGACATCAACGATATTATCGCTTATTATTGGGATTATCCGCCTAGTAAGATTTTAGAAATTGTCTATCAAAAGACTAATATTTATTTAAAAATAGCGGAACTAAATAACCCAAGACAAAAGGAAGAAAAGTTGGATTTCTTCTTACTTAAAGTAAAGGCGATCAAAGAATTTACTTATCAAGAATTGATTATGTATTTAGAAGCGATTATTGAAACCGAAGATTTCGATATTGAATATGCAGAAAAGAAAAATAATGTGAACGCTGTGAAGTTAATGTCGATTCATAAATCTAAAGGTTTACAATTCCCGATCGTGTATCTGATTGGCCTTTATAAACAATTTATGAATATGGAGAATAAAGAACCATTTATTTTTAATAAAGATTATGGTATTTTAACAAAGAGTTATCAAGAGGGATTTTATCCAAACTTTTTACAAAAACTTTATTTTAATGAAGTTGAATCAGAAAACGTTTCTGAAAAAGTTAGATTGTTATATGTAGCGATGACGCGAGCAATAAATAAAATTGTTTTAGTTCTTGATTATGACGAAAGCTTTCTAGAGAAAAAACATAAAATATTAAGTTTTAAACATCTGTTATATCAAACAATTAAGATTGATGAAAATATGATTGAAGAGTTTAAGATTCCTAGTTTAGTTAATCAGAAGAAAGCGTTGAATGTAAGTGAGGAAGTTATTGAATTTAAGAGATTTGATTTTTCTTATGAAAAACTTGTAAAAGTTAGATATTCAAAAGCAATGACTAATTTTTTAGATGATGATGCGATTAAGATGATTGATAAAGGAAATGAATACCATCAATTACTAGAAATCGTTGATTTTAATGATCTAGAAAATTCTATTAAAGATTTTCCAAATAATTTAAAACAAGCGATTAAAAATTTAGTTAATCAACCACTTTTTACTGAACTTAAAAATCCTAAATTTTACCAGGAATATGAATTTTATCAAGAAAAAGAAAATAGAGTTTTAAGAGGAATAATCGATCTTTTGATTATTGCGGAGGATCGGGTTATTACCCTTGATTATAAGTTGAAGAATATCGATGATGAAGCTTATGTAAAACAACTTAAAGGTTATTATGATTTCTTAAAAGAAAAAATTGATAAACCAATCAAATTATTTCTATATTCACTGTTTGATAATGAGTTGAAAGAAGTGATTTTGTGATATACTATTATTGATTGAGGAAGGAGTTAGTTTATGGCGAGAATTGAACTTGTAGAAAAAGCAAAAGAAGCCTTTATAGCAAAGAACTATAAAGATGCTTATGTCTTGCTTAAAAAAATAACTAAGGAATCTCCTGAGGCCGCTTATTATCTAGGTTTAATGTATTATTACGGTTATTACGTAAGTGTTGATTATAACCTAGCTTATAGCAATTTTAAACAAGCTTGGGAAGGCTTGTTTGAAGAGGGTATATATATGCTTGGAAGAATGTATGAAGAGGGTAAGGGCGTCGATAAGAATTTGGAACAGGCCTTTAAATTGTATCAAGCAGCAATTCACAGTGAGAATGCAAAGTTAAGAATGGCTAATTTTTATGAATATGGTAAATATGTTGATAAATCTTTGACTAGTGCCATTAAAATCTATAATGAATTACAAAAGAATGATAATGCTTATGCGATGTATAAGATTGGGACTTTTTATTTTAATGGCGAAGGTTTGAAAAAAGATTTGAATAATGCTTATAAATGGTTAAATAAAGCTTTGCTTGCTGGTTCAGTTGAAGCGATGAATCATTTCCGGATTATTGGAACTAAGAGTAAGACCGATGTCAGAAGTACTAGTGAGATTTATAATACTGGTAAGAGTTTAGTTGAAAAAGGTTTGATTGAAGAAGCTTTGCCTTATTTAGAAGCGGCAGCGAGTGAAAAGTATTTGCCAGCAATCATTCAAATTTATGAAATATATAAAAATGGTATTGTTTTTGAAAAAGATTTAGTGATGGCTTTTAAAATATTGCAGAAATATGAAAGTTATAAAGAAGCTAAAATCTATTATTTAATGGGTAGAGCTTATGAACTAGGTGAAGGTGTTGATTCTTCCTTTGTTAAGGCTGCTAAGTATTATGAGTTGGGAGCTTCTTTAGATTATGAACCGGCTAAAACAGCTTTAAGAGAGATTAGGGGGTATTAGAATGGTAAATCTAATGACACCTAAAGAATTGAATGAATTGGGCGACCAATATTTTTATGGTCAAGGTGTGGATAAGAATATTGAAATTGCTTTTACTTATTATAAAAGAGCAGCTGATCAAAGTAATCCGGTTGGTTTATATAATGTCGGTAAATATTTTTTAGCTAAGAATAACGAAAAACAAGCTTATGAGTATTATGAGAAAAGTTCTGAGTTAAGTTATGCATTAGCTTTTATAAAACTATCGGATATGAATTTGAATGGAATTGGCGTTAAGAAGAATAAGAAAAAAGCTTTTAAGATGATGGAAATGGCAGTTGATTTAAATGAGATTGAAGCTTTTCATTTGCTAGGTAAGTATTATTTGTTGGGTATTGGTGTTAAAAGAAATGAAAATAAGGCTTTTGTATTGTTTGAATTAAGTGCTCAGAATAATAATCCAGAAGGGATGTTTCTTTTAGGCGAGTTATTATTAAACGCTAAAACATTAAAGAATGATTATGAAGCTGCATTCTTTTATTTAGATAAAGCTGCGGTTAATAAAAATATTAACGCAATAAAATATTTAAAAGAACTTTATTTAGAACCGCACGTATATTTGAAGAAAAGATCTAATCTTTACCGCAAAGAAATGTGGTTTTATTACGATGAGTTATTAGCTAATTTAGATGATGTGGATGCATTAAAAAGATGTGCTTTTGCTTATTATTATGGGAATGATACAACCAAGATTAATTTTGAAAAATCGATTAAATATTTTAAGATTTTACATAGCTTAGATACTGATGCCGGTTATTTAGGTTTGGGATTATCTTATCTCTATGGTCAAGGTGTAATTAGTGATATTGAGCAAGCTAGAGATTACTTGGAAATTGCCGCAAATAGAGATAGTTCTAAAGCTAAGAATGCTTTAGGCGATATGTATCGTCTAGGTAAAGGCGTAGAAGTTAATTATGCTAGAGCGAGGGATTTTTATTTAGAAGCTGCAAGAGATAATGATGAAGACGCTTTGATTAATTTAGGATTGTTGCATTACAGAAAACAGATTAAAAACGCAACGGAAACTTTAGCTTTGCAGTTTATGACTAGAGCCAGTGAAGCGGGTAGTGCAGCTGCTTTTTATTGGTTAGGGGTTTTTAGTGATAAAGGTATTGGTCAAGAAAGATCAACTGAAGCAGCGATAAAATTTTTAGAAAAAGCAATTTCTTCAGGGAATACTGGAGCTAAATATAAATTAGCTCAGTTGCTTTATGATGAAACGATAGCGACCAAGATGTCAAAGAAAAAACAGGATAAGAACTTTATATATATTAAGGAATTGTTGCTGGAATACATCAGCAATCCTCTTAGCCAAGAAGTCAATGTGTTATATTCAATGAATCTTTTTGGCGAGATGTATAAGAATGATTTCTTTTCAGAAAAGTCTTTTAAAGTGTCAAGATATTGGTATGAGTTGGCAGCGGATAAAGGCTTTGTTAAAGCAATGGTAAGAATGTTTGAAATATTAGAAACTAAAGAACCGAAAAAAGCTTTTGAATGGTTGAAGAAAGCGTGTCTTCATCCGAGTGACGGAGAAGAGTTGTTTCAGATGTCTTTAGTATATGAACAAGGTAAGTTAGGAATGCTTAGTGATAAGGTTAAAGCTAGTAATTATTTACGCCAAGCTGCGGAGTTTAATTATAAGCCGGCAATCATGAAATTGACTTTACCAGATAAATAAATGTATTACAGGTACTTTTACCTGTAATTTTTATTGTTTAGTTGCTAAAAGCGGTTGAAAAGGTTTAAAAAACAAAGTAAAATAACATAAAAGTTTTTAGGGGGACGTTATGACTAGATTTCTTGCAAGCAGTGACGTGATGGTTATTAAAGAAGCTTGGTGGATGTACTTGATTGGAATTTTTGTTACAGTGTTTATTATCGGTGGTTCTTTGTTTTTTGCTTTTAAAGCATATCAACGTTCTAAAGACCTTAATATGCCAAAAGAACATATCAAAAAAACCATAATAACCAGTATTAGTTTTTCGGTTTTACCTTCAATAGGGATTTTTATTGGTGTAATTACAATGGCTGGTTTATTAGGAGTTCCTTTACCTTGGGTTAGACTAAGCGTTCTAGGTGCACTTCATTATGAGTTGTTAGCGGTTAGTGTTGCTGGCGAAGGCGTTACGGTAACGACTATGACGATAGAAAACTTTGTGACGATTGCTTTCGTGATGACGATAGCGATTATCTGGGGTAGTATCTTTACATTGCTTTTCTTTAAGAAGTATCAAGAAAAAGTTATTGATAAAGTAAAACCTAGTGATAAAAAGTCTTTTGCTAATTTGATCTTTCAATCAGTTTTTATTGGGATGATAGCGGCTTATTTCGGTGATGCTTTTGCAAAGATGATTAAATATGAAGTAAAAGAAGTTGTTGATGGTGCTTATACTGGTGTGATATTAGATAGAACGACATTTGTACCTTTGATTGTCTTTATTACCTCATTTATCTTTATGGCATTGTTTGATTACTTAGTACAGAAGAAGAATCAAAAATGGTTAGAAAACTTCCAGTTAGCCCTTTCGATGATTTTGGGGATGACAGTTGCTGTTTTGTTGGGACTAGGAGGTATTTACTAATGAAAGATTATCGTGCTAAGATGCATTTATATGGTCGAATCTTTACAATTATTGGCATTGGCGTGATGTTTTTAATGCCAGTTATGATTTGGTTAATTACTGGAGTTGGGCCTAATGTTAACCAATTAGTAGTAGGTGTTGCGGCTTTATCATTGATATATTTACCTGGTGGAATTATTGAACTGGCGACCTATGGTCCGTTACTAGGAACTAGTGGAACGTATCTGGCTTTTATTACCGGTAACTTAATTAATTTAAAAATACCTTGTGTCATGAATGCTAGAGAATTAATCGGTACTGAAATCAATACTGAAGAAAATGAAATTGTTTCAACGATCGCAGTAGCTTTTTCATCAATAACAACAGTTGTAATTATGTCGTTAGGAGTGGCGATGCTGATACCATTAAGACCATTGCTTAATTCTCCTGTGTTAGCTCCGGCATTTAATTGGGTTGTCACTGCTCTTTTTGGTGCTCTAGGTTATAAGTATTTTAAACATCATTTAAAATTAGTTATTGCGCCACTTTTGTTTGTGGTTGTATTAGCATATTTTGCGCCAAAATTTGTTTATGGAAATATTGTTATCGTCATTATCTTGTCAGCTTTAATCACAGTTCTTTTTGCGAGAATTTTATTTAAGAAGAATTTAATCTAGGAGGGGTAAAAAATGATATTTTT
>DDWA01000005.1 GCA_002345425.1 Caryophanales bacterium UBA2298
GACAATTCTTTACATGTTTATTTATTTTGTCTAATGCCCACAAATAGTGTTTTCCTGTTGTTTCATCAATATAGACCATTAACATTTCATTTTCTGTCCAAGGGAATTTTGAAACATCCATCAGCTGCTCATTACTTAGTGAATTTACCAACTCAATAACCGTTTCATGACTTATTTTAAAAAGCCTTTTTGCTTCATTTATTGATGTTTGTTGATGCTTCTTCCAAAACTCTATATTTAATCCCGAATAATCACTCCAAGTATATCCGTCAGGTAAATAATTTGTTCTAATACCTTTTAAATTACTACTTACCCAAGTTATTAATAAATTATTCCATTCATATAAATGAGATATTACATCTCTACTGTTTTTATCCCTTTGCCAATGCCCTTGTAGACCATCAAAATTCATCTGTTTATTGATTATATTTTCTGGTAATGACTCAACTAATGCAAATAATTTATTAAGCTCATTATTAGCTTTATCTATTAATTCTTTTTTGTTTTTAAGTTCCATGACGTCACCTCTTATATGAATAATTATATCATACTATATAATCGACAATTAAACAAAATAAAATGGTTTCTCAACTTAAAGAGAAACCATTTTTATTTTCTTATTTTATTACATTAAGAATACTTTAATCATATACTTATCTTCAACTTCAAAATTTACTTCTTCTTTAAAACATTCCTTACATAAAGGTACCAAGTACCACTCCTTAGTTCCTTGCATCTTAATCACATGAGCTCCTACTTCCGCAGGACTGTGACATCTGCAACAAGTCACCCTACTGGTACTACGGTAATTGTTGTTGTAATAATCTAACCAGGATTCAATATTATTTGGCACTCTTCTACTCTGCATACCTATAATGTTTCTAACCAACATCTATCTCTCACCTCTTTTTTAATAAAATAGATATACTAATCCATTTTATTTTGACTCATTATATACCTTTCATAAAAAAAAGAAAACAGCGGATATGTCATATATTTAAGCAAATGAAAAACAGAAAATATCTGTTGGATACTTTCTGTTTCTTTTTTTAAATAATAATTTTATTTCTTATGTACAGCTTTTATTGAATAAGACATAGGAAATTTATTTTCTAATCCCTCATACTGAAAAAGTGTTCTTCCTACTTCTTTCATTCCCCCATTATTCCAAAACAAAGTATCGAATTCATGTAAATACTCAATCCTTAACCCTGCTTCAATCAAAGCATTTATAATATCGGATAAACTATGGTTCCACCAATAGTTTTCTCCCCTCTTTACCTCAGATGCATATCCACCAATTTCCATCCCTTTATCAGCACTTGCATTAAAGTAATCATATTTTATCACAAACTCTTTTTGAGTCAATTTTACTTCATCCCAGATATGCAAAATCGGATGTGAATCATAGACATAAAAGAATCCATCTTCTTTTAATAAACTCTTTACAACCCTTGCCCACTTCTTTAAATCAGGCAACCACCCTAAAACACCTTCAGAAGTAAAAACTATATCAAACTTTTCTTTTATTTTACCATCTAACTCTAAAACATTAGATTCGATGAAACTAAGGTTATTCATCTTAAAATCGTTCTTTAACTTATTGGCATAAAAGATGTTCTCATTAGCTAAATCAACGCCTACAGCTTTCTTTAACCCCCTCTTACTCAAAGATATCGTATCCGCACCAGTATTACACTGCAAATGAATTAAAGTCTTATTCTTAATATCACCTAATTCATTTAAAATATTATCATTAATGATGGTTTCCATCTCTGCTAATTTCTTTTTAAAGGTATGATAATGATCTTTTGCGATTAAATTCCAAGCGGCTTTATTCTTATTTATTTCATCCATCGTTCTTCACCTCACAAATCTTTTTTAAAAACAGATAAATATTACTATAAAATAATCAATAATACAAACCCTTTTAAAAAAGAAAGCTTGTTTTATTTAAGCCTTCTTTATCTAAACTTATAATACTTCATCTATCAGTTTCTTCTTTTTTGCATCATATTCTTCTTTATTAAGATATCCATCTTTATATAACTGTTCTAAAACAACAAATTTATTCTTTAAATCACTAACCACTTCTTTCTTTTCTCCATAAACAATCTTATGCTTCGTCACCTCATCAACTATATCTCTGCTCTTCTCTGGTAAATTTCTTTTTAATATTTCAAAGAAACTAAAATCACATAATAACTCATTGACTCCATCAATATAAGTAAAAACAACTCTCGTCTTTCTTGTATCATGAAGAATCAATTCACTGGTAATCGGATCAATTTTTTGTTGGCCGCCAACAATAGCTCCTGCAGTACCCATTATCTGTCCGCCGATAAAAGCTCCTGCATAATTTGGCCCTTCAGACCCACCACCAGAAATTTTGTTTTCATAAAACTTCTCGCCAACTATTTCATAAAATTGTACTTCTGATTTTTTTCTAATAATTTTATTAGTGCGTGAATTAAATAAACTAATTGGTGGAACAGGAAAGAAATTTATTGATTCTTTATCTTGCCAATAATAATATTCGAAATTCTCATCTCGCCAAGAATTATTATAAACTAACTTTTCAACCATAACATTAGCTAATGGTTTTACATCCTTTAAAATCGGATCAGCTTTAACTTGGTATTCTTTTAACCTTTCATAATATTGTTGAATGTTAATCTTATCTTGACTTGCTTTTTTAAAAGCATTAGCTCCCAACAATAAAATAAGAATTAAATAGGAAGCAATGACATAGGTTAGATTTCTTTCTACAAAAAAAAACAACCATCTTCCCCAATCAGCATCAATTATAAGCAACATTACATAAACAATGATAGCTCCTATTAAGATGCCTAAAGAACCCGTGATGACACTTTTCCAACGCTTCTGTGGACTGTTTCTAGACTTATAATCATTAAATAGGCTCTGATACTGAATATTCATAAAATTCCTCTCCTTAAAAAAACAGGTTTCACTTGTATATTTCCAAGCAAAACCTGATGTTCTTGTCTTCATATTTTAAATTATATTCTATCTTTATATTAACTGTCAATAAACTATATACAAATAGCTAATATTTTATTTTTAAATATTTACTCCTAGAATTTTCTCAATCCCTATTCCGATTACAAATGATAATCCCGCTACACTTAAAGAGATAACAGTCATCTGCAAGAATCTTTTCTTAAAATCAAGATTCTTCGCAATTGATATATATAAATTAAAGAAAAAGATAATAAATATTACACTACCTATCATAATACCTAAAGCAATAAAAGGATTGCTGA
>DDWA01000003.1:0-4835 GCA_002345425.1 Caryophanales bacterium UBA2298
ATATGGTGTTACCGACGAGATTTAAACCTTCTAAAATATATAAATTAACTAAAAAATCATGTTACACTCAGTAAAATCCCTTCGTCACGCTATGCATATCATTAGTTGCAACTATTTATGATACGGCTCTATGCCCTTCATTCAATGAATAGTTGATTTTTACTTTTTTTATAATTAATAATGCCGCTAATTCCATTAAATTTCTAGTTGAAAAAAAAGAGAAGTTCATTAAAATGAATAAACTTCCCCAGATTTAGGTCTTTTTCATGGTGGAACCAGAGGGATTTGAACCCCCGACCCCCTGCACGTCAAGCATTTTCACACATAGTGTTTATTGCTCTATATTTAGCCGTTTTAATAATATTTTAAACTAGTTTGACCCTTGTCTTGACCCTTGTTACATTTTCTAAATAACACAAATAAATAGCCGCTAAACCATCATTTGTTTAATGATTTACAGAATAAAAAATATACTTGAAATCTTTATTTTATTTTACTATTGAAACTCCAAATAAGAAAAGACAGATAATAAGGTAAACACAGAATATCGTTTTCAATCTTTATATTGTTAATACAAAAAATATTATAAACTATAAATTTTGAAGTAATTAACATAAACAGAATTGTTTAATCAATATTAATTTCCTTATTGAAACTAATACCTCCAAAATTATTATGATCAATCACAATAATAATTTTATTTTTCATCACAGAATATTCATTAACAAATTTAGCAAAATCAATTTGAGTTTCTTTATCCATCCCTGATGTAACTTCATCAAATATTATTAAGTCTGATAAATCAATTTTTAATTTTGCTTTAATATACAATATTTTTTTTCTTTGACCTAAAGATAAATTTGATCCATAATTAATCATGAGTTTCTCTTCAATTTTGAGTTTTTCCAGTTGAACTTTTAAAGTTTCATCATTAACCCCAGCGCAATTGGCTTTTAGATACTCAATAATACTATCATTCATAAGAAATTCATCTTGGTTTATAAATAGAGTTTTGGAATAAAGTGACTTTAAATCTATTTCGTCGATATTAATATCATTAATCTTTATGTTTCCAGCTTTAATAGGATAAAGCCCTAATAAAATTTTAATGATTGAAGATTTACCAGAACCATTTAAGCCCGTAATTCTGACACAATCACCTTTTTTAATTTCCAAATTAAAATTTTTAATGAACGAGTCTAACTCTATTCCGTACGAAAATGTTATATTTTCAAACCTGATAGAAGTAATGTCAGAAAGTTTTCTTTTACCTAACTTTTTTCTTATATTTAATATCTTATCAATATTAATAAAACATACTTTAGCTTTGACAGTCTGATGAAACATTAGTTCGATTTTTTGACCTTCTGCCATTATGATGTTTGATAAAACTGAAAAAAAAGCAAAGTTTACTAATGCATTTCCATCTAGTGAATAAGCTAAGAATGCCGACAGTACAATGCTAAACAATATTGAGTAGTTTTGAATAATTCCTGACCATAGGTAAATAACTTTATCTTCCTTTTTTGCAACTGATATGAATGATGAAATTGATTTTTTTACTTTACTATTATAATAATTTATTGTCATATTTGTTTGTATAAAAGGTATTGCGTTCGAAAACTCATTTACTACTTCATGAACCTGTTTAAGATTCTGATTTGTTGTAGAAGCTTTCTTAGCTATTATATTTCTACTAAAGAAAGATATTAAAATACCAATTACAAGAGAAGCCAGAATCAATAATGATACTACGGGATTATAGTAAAAAGCTAATGTAAAAGATAGAATAATAACTATGATTGATCCAATAATACTTGGGATATGATGTGCTACAACCCTAAAAACCTCCAAAACATCATAATATAAGGTGTGCTTAATAACGTTTGTTGACAGTTGTTCTACTTCTGATAGATATGTATCGTTTAAAGCGTTTTGACATTCTAAAGACAAATCTGTTATGTATTTACCCCCAAAATTATCAAGCGATAAATACCAGAAAGTATTTAAAATAGTTTTAATTAGTAATAAACAGGCAAATCCACCAATACCTATTACAATCAACAAAAGTCGAGAATCATCATTTACAATCCATTCGAGGTAAAATTTGATAAGAATAGGTACAACTACTGATAGAATTGATAATAAAATTACGAATAAAAAGCTTAATAGAGAATCTTTTTTGTGTTCTACTATTGCTTTAAAAAAATTTGATAATATTTTATTCAAAATTCCACCTTCTCTTTTATCTCAAAACAAGTTAGGGGATTGCTCCTTTTTCCATCATCATAATAAGCTTTTGCCTGAACTCTACAATCGGTTCTATAACATTTTTTACGATATTTACACCTTAAACAATCTATAGTGCTTTTAGATTTTTCCTCTCTGTAATGCAAGATATTCTCGCCAACATCAGACCACGCCTTCAGCAATCCAGCATCAAATGCATTGTGCTTGAAATAAAATATATCATCATTTGCTGCATTGCAAATTTTAAGTCTGCCATCGGCCATGATGCAACATTGAGATATTGCAGCACTGCACCTGCTTTGCATATCCTCTATCTTCTAAAACAAATGGTATTGATGCTCTAACGGATGTTAGCTCTTGCACTGAAAAAGAGCAATTATTACCTTCTCCCATAGGAAAGACTATATCATGGGTGTGAATGGCGGTCGGAAAGTTATCTTTAATATAATCTTTAAATTCACAAACCTGGGAAATATTATCTTTCATTATTGTTGTAGAAATATATAGTAAAATATTATCATACTCTGCTATTTTATTCAATGTGTTAATTACTCTCTTGAAGCTATTGCTATTTCCTCTGATTATGTTATGAGTCTTCTCAAAACCATCTAGACTAACTTTTATACTATATCTGAATTCTTTTGTCAAAAAAAGCACTTTCGAGATAAGCTCTGTGTTGAATCCATTAGTAAAAACTGTTACTTCAAAACCTCTACTAAGATAAAACACTAAAATCTCAAGGAAATTCGGATGCAAAGTACATTCTCCGCCAGTCAAAGATATGGATTTTGTATGAAGTCTTTCAAGATCGTCCAATGAATCTTTTATCCATTTAAAGGGTATAAAATATCTTTGAGTCGGATGAGAAAAACTTCCATAACAGTGAATACAGCTTAAGTTACAGGTGTTAGTTAATTCTAAACTAAATGATGTTAAAGGGTACTTGAATTCACAATAGTCGAAAATATATGTTTTGCACGGATGTTCAACCTCTTCAACTAAATACTTCGATTTGACAAGCTCATTTAGAAACTTAGCTTCTCTTTTGTTTAATTTACTTTTTTCCAAAACTCCATACTAATTTTATCTCTTGCTTTTTTTGTTATAACAAAAGAATAATCAACAGAAGTATTGAGTAACAAAAACTTACTGATTTTTTTCAATTCGAGAGTTTGAATAGTTTTTGTATTAGATTTCAAAAACATAATAATACCTTCCTATCTATAAAGAAATATCGCATATGCGATATTTCTTCTTTCCTAGCAACTTTCGTGTCCGCAAGCCCAATTTGTTTCTCCAGCCAATGAATTAATAGATTTTTTATCAATTTTTTTTGATATAAATCCCCGTTTGAAAAAACTTAAAATTGTTTTCATCCTCTTTCCTTCTTTCATAAAAATCATTGTAATGATTTTAACTAATATAATATTTGCTTGACTAAAACCCACATACTAAATTAACATTTAATTTAAGTGTATATAAAAGTATATTAGTTATAGCGCTTATTAAGAACATTTTTCCAATCAACCTATCGATTTGATGAAACGTCTCTTATGCCATAACCATAATATCCTTAAGTCTAAATACTTCATATCTTTTCTTTTTAATATGAAATCTCAGAAAATCGTTTGATTTTTCATGACTATTTTGTCTTTACATCAGTACATAATTGTTGAGAAAATCACTTTCTGATTCCTCTGTAAAATCCAATTTAGGGCCAACATGATCTATATTCTAACTATAATAATAAGCTTGAGAGTAACAGGGTCTTGTCAAAACCCCTTCTTCATCACTTCATGCATTTTTGTTCATCCAAGTTCCAAAACAATCTTTAGCACACGTTTCATTACCAAAAATATCTTTCTATAACTTCAAAGAAATCTCTTTATCGATCAACTTCTAATCCTCCAAAATTTAATTAAAATCTAGTAAGATAGATATTTTGGCAAAAAAAAACTTAAATATTTATCTAAGCAGAAATGTCTATGTCATATATAGTAAGTTCATTATTACAATACATATTATATACTATTCAAACATTTAAAAATACGGCGTATATGTCATATATTTTGCGTATTTCATATATTATAAATCTCTTAAAATAAATTTGGTGAATTTATTCAAACTGATTTGATGTTATTAGACAAAAAAATAATTATATTTATGTGAACAAAGCAGATAAACTACATCATAAGAAAATACAAACATCTAAAACTGAAGGTTCCATTGGAAAGATTCCAATTTTTAGATGAATTAGATAAAGATGGGGATAATATCCATTCAAAACTCTATACAGATGGCGTATTTCATAGGCAAAAATAATATAATAGAAGATTAGACACAAATCTTAAATTGCATACATTTAAATATTACTTTTTTACTGAATTCTGAAAGGCTGGAGATAGCTTAAAAACTATAAATGAATGGGTAGGACGTACTAGCTCTAAAGTAACAATTGGCTCATATACACATACAAATCCAGAGTTTGAAACAATAGAAAACTAAAAAGTTGGCTAAATATAGGAGTAATTAAGAAAATATTAGAACTCCCTTTTGAATCTAAAAGTATATTTTCCATAAAAAAA
>DDWA01000003.1:4860-12689 GCA_002345425.1 Caryophanales bacterium UBA2298
CTGCACGTCAAGCAGATGCTCTCCCACTGAGCTATGATTCCAACTAGAAAAATTATATCATATTTAATTTTCAGAGTAAAGGAAATTATAAGTGGTAATTTTTCTAGAAGTATTAATATTTCATTTTTGCGAATGTCTAATTACTTCGAATTTTTCTACGGTGTAATGATCTTCTTCTGATATGTTAGCTTTTCTTAAAACAATTTGCAACTGTTGATTAACATTATCTACACCATCAAGATCTGGTAACAGCAGTCCGCTTCTATTGCGGTAAGTTACAATCACACCATATTTTTTAGGATTCAATTCATTACTATCATTAACCAAGATCGGTTTTGTTAAAACATCTACACTGTATTCTAAAAAATTTAATTCTGATTCACTTACAGTTTTAAATCTCGGATCTCTTGTTCCTGAACTGATAGCATTTTGAATTATTTCATCAGCTATACTATTTGTTGTTGGCATCATGGTTCCAATGCAACCTCGTAACTGTCCAAATTTCTTCAAAGAGACAAACACCCCTGCTACTTCGCTAATCATTTCCTTAGGCAAATCAGTAGGTTTTTTAAGTTTTTTACCTGTCTTTACATATTCTTCTAATGTAGATTTTGCCAGTTGTACATATGGATCAATTTTTTTACTAATTTCTGTTTTATCACCTATATTAAATGAAACAACCACATAACCAACTCCAAATGTGCCTTCGTAAGATAACAAGTTAGATTGATAGTCAGATTTAGACAAAACACCAGCTAAAATTGTAAATGATCGCAATCCACATTCGGCTGCTTTTCTTAAAAATGATTCTTCAAAACTCAGTAAGTTATTTAAATTATTATCTACGATATACTTTACGAACTGTTTATCAAAATCCTCTCCCTCTTTAGCATAGCCGTAAGGCCCATCGCTTTTAAGTTTGTGTGACAAATCACCACTAGCAATATAAACAATCTTTTTATCACTTTTTGATAATGTTTCTGATATAAGTGTGCCAAAGTCATAATGATTCTTTAGAGATAGCCCCGATAATGAAACCAAAATTAATTTATAATTTTGATACACTTGATTAATAAAATATAGAGGTATAAAAGTACCATGATCAAGATTGTTATTAGTTTTTCCGGCTGTTCCTGCTGGAAAATCATTTTCTAAAAGGTTTTTTTCTAATGATCTTATCAGTTCGATATCTGATTCCACCTCAATACTTAAGTCACAACCAAATTTTTTTAAATTACCCTTGATAGTTTTTGCTGAATTGATTTTTATATAATCATAGTATCCTTGAAAATGTGGTGAAGATATTATTATTGTATTAGGTTTTTTTTCAGCTATTTCTCGAGATATCTGTTGGTAAGCATTTATTGTTTTGATAATTTTAAGTTCTTCACCCTTACCAATATCAGGTATGATTATTGGTGGATGTGGTACTATATAAGCTCCAACTAATGGCATAAAATCACTTCCTTATTGTTAAAATTAAAATATATTACCTATATGAACATGTTTAATACCTTTTTTGATAGCTATTTCACGAGCTTTTTTTAGAATTTCTACTTTTGTCGGTTCAACATTTAACATTTTGTATCCCGGATAAAATCTAGTAATATGCCAAGGCACATCAACACCAAGTTTATTAATAATAAAATCCGCAATATCGCTAAGTTCTTGCAATGAATCATTAACTCCAGTAACTACTAAAGTAGTAATTTCTAAATGTTTTTTCCTTTGATAAATCGTTATCAGATTATCAAGCACTGGGTTAATTTTTCCACCGCAATATCTAATTAAATTATGATTATTTAAACCTTTTAAATCAACATTAAAAGCATCAACTAAAGGTAAAATAAGTTCTAATGTTTCTTTAGACATGAACCCGTTAGTTACCCAAATATTTTTTAAACCTTTCTCATGAGCTAATTTCATGACGTCATATGCATATTCTAAGAATATTGTCGGTTCGGAGTAGGTATAAGAAATCGATTCACATTTATTTTTCACAGCTTCTTCAATATGTTCTTCGGGAGAGATATATTTACCTCTGATTGGATTACCTTTTTTTGAACTTTGAGATATATCCCAATTTTGGCACCAGGCACATGATAAATTACAGCCAACAGTAGCAAATGAATAAGTACTCGTTCTTGGTAAATAATGATAAATTGGTTTTTTTTCAATCGGATCGATAGCTCTAGCAATTGTCAACCCATAATTCAATGCAAACATGACCCCATCAATGTGCTGTCTTACACCACAAATTCCTCTTGAGTTATTTTTGATTAAGCAATAATGATTACAAACTTTGCATTTGAGGAGATCTTTATTAATGATTTCATATAACATAGCTTCTTTCATCAATTGTAGCCTCCACTTCATATATTGATAATATCTTTTTAATAAAATTATATCATAATATCATGTTTTTTTAGGTTCAGCTTCGATTAAAAAAGAAGTTCAACTTTAAAGTATTCAAAAGTTGAACTAGTTTTTATTTGGTTGAAAATAAGTAATTTATTAATCTTCTTCTTTACTTACAGGTTCTTTTTTTTCTTTAAAATCAACCACAATTTTTTTAAAGAAACCCATGATGTAATCTCTGAAAACGTATAGAATAAACCAGATGTAAGGTGGTGCTAAGAAAATTGTTGGTCCAAAAGCGACAAACAGAGTCCATGTCCATTTAGCCAATTTTTGAGTTTTAGCGAATTTCCAAACCAACAAATATAATACAAAATAATAAGCTAACCAAGCGATTATTCCTAAAATAATAAATAAAATACTTGTACTGTCTATGCCAACTATTCGTGAAACAAAACCTTGTAAATTAGCTGACGCAAAATTAGCTGTTGAAAACCAACCTAAATTAGAAAAATCAACCAGGTTTTTTACTAAAAATACTAGTTGTTGAAAAATTAATACTGCTAAAACAATGAAAGCAACGGGTTCATAAGGTCGATTGAAACTTTTTAATTCATCTTTTTCACTTTTGATAATTTCTTTAACTCCCATTTTTATCTCCTTACAAATTATTTATTTAATCATAGTATATCAAAAATATCGTTGCAATGTACGCAGTTATAAAAAAATTCTTAAATTATAAGCAAATTTTTATAATGAAAGCTAAATTTTTACCTTTTTAGGTTCTGGATACACTTGTTCAAAAGTGTTAACAGTTACTTTCTTCATTATCTCTTTCTTAACAGGCTTATCTTGATAATTAGTTTCCGTGGATGCTATTTTATCTACAACTTCTATACCTTCTATAACTTGTCCAAAAGCTGCATAAGATCCATCTAAATGAGGTGAATCTTGATGCATTATGAAAAACTGTGATCCAGCCGAATCGGGATTTTGTGATCTGGCCATAGAAATAACACCTCGTGTGTGCTTCAAATTATTATCAAAGCCATTGTTTAAAAATTCTCCGGGAATACTATATCCCGGACCATCGGTACCTATCCCATTAGAATCCCCGCCTTGAATCATAAAATTTTTTATTACGCGATGAAATATTACACCATCATAAAAGTTTTTGTTAATTAAGTCAATGAAATTTGCTACGGTGTTTGGAGCGATTTCTGGAAATAATTCGATAAGAATTTTATCACTCGTTTCCATTTCAATAGTTACAATTGGATTTTTCATTATTTGATTATATTCTCCTTTTTCTATGTTATTTTTTATAAAATTACTATTTAAATAGTTTGAATAACTTTTTCCATTATTTCGTTATTACTAAACACAAACATATGTTGATCCCCTAATTTATATGGTTTTCCTTGATGGTTAACAATTATTCCACCCGCTTCTTTTACAAGTAATAATCCCGGAGCTATATCCCACAAATTAGTTACATCTGTATAAAGCATTGTGAAAATCCCTTCAGCCAAAGCAGACATTTCAAAACCTATACTACCTATAACTCTTATTTTTACCCCATTTTCAATGGAAAAATCAATCATCTTTTTAAATATATATTTGTCTCTAGTTGTTTGATGAGAAAGTCCTACTAAAGACATTAATTTATTTGAATATTGAGTATCAGAAGCCACGTGAATTCTCTTATCATTTAAAAAAGCGCCATTATTTTTTATTGCTTTGTAAGTCTTATTAAATCTTGGAACGTAAACATAAGACAAGACAACTTCATTTTTATTAAACAGGGCAATTTGAACAACAAACAAGTCCAATTTATGCACATAGTTACTAGTTCCATCTATTGGATCTATCAACCAAGTTCTATCCATTAACTCAGTATCACGATTAAATTCTTCACTATGAAACTTATCGTTAGGATAATGTTTCTTTATTAGATTAATAATTTCTGTTTCAATAAATAAATCAGATGATGTCACAACTTCATTCCTTTGTTTATAAGATACCGTTTTCGCTTGACTTTCAGTCTTCAAAAAAATATTTGGAATATTTTTTTCTAATAGTTCTAGTTCTTCTTGATATAACAAATTACCACTCCATTCAATTTTAATATATTGTTTAAAATCTTTTTTTATTGTTTTGTTCACTAATTTCTTATAAAAATATTATATAACAAATTACCTTGCAAGTGATAAAATTTGATTTAATTTAAAAAAACAATAGTTAAATTAACCAAATAATACATAATTTTAAATTTGTAAGTATTACAATTTCATCGACGCAAAAAAATATGTTATCATTAAAGCGTAGAAAAAAGAAAAGGAGATACAATCATGACAAAAAATAAAGTTGCGATTGTTGGAACTGGTTTTGTAGGAATGAGTTACGCTTATTCACTATTAAATCAAGGGACAATAGAAGAATTAATTTTAATTGATGTTAATAAAGATAAAGCAGAAGGTGAAGCAATGGATTTAAACCATGGTTTAGCTTTTGCTCCAAGAAAAATGACTATTAAAGCAGGAGATTATAGTGAATGTAAAGATGCTGGTTTGGTAGTTATTACTGCTGGCGTTAGTCAAAAACCAGGTGAAACAAGAATTGATCTGTTAAATCGAAATGCTAAAATCATTCAATCCGTGACAAGAAACATTATGGATTCTGGTTTCGATGGTATAATTTTGGTTGCTTCTAATCCTGTCGATATTCTAACTTATGTAGCTTGGAAAGAATCGGGTTTACCTTCAAGTAAAGTGTTGGGCAGTGGAACATCTTTAGACACCGCTAGATTAAGATATGAAATTTCTAAATATATTCATATTGATTCAAGAAATATTCATGCTTATATTTTAGGCGAACATGGAGATAGTGAATTCGTTTGCTGGTCAAAAGCTTATGTGGGCACAAAACCGATGCTTGATGTAATTGAAAGCATGAAAGAAATAAATTTTGAAGATTTAGATCATATTTATATTAAAGTAAGAGATGCCGCACAAGAAATTATTAAAAGAAAAAATGCAACTTATTATGGAATTGGTATGACTTTGGTCAGAATTACTTCAGCAATATTTGATAATGAAAATAGCATTATCCCAGTTTCAGTTTACAATGATGGTGTTTATGATATTGACAAAGATATGTATATCGGACTACCAGCTGTATTAAACAGAGATGGAGTTCATCATGTAGTGAACTTAAAATTATCGCCAGAAGAACTTGAAAAATTAAAGAAATCTGCTAGTATATTAAAAAATAGTTTAAACCAAATGGATATCAGATAATCTTAATATTATCTATAAAAGCCTCTACATAAATGTAGAGACTTTTTTGAATTAATAGTTCTGTTTATTCTTATTTAAACCCTAATACTTTGTTAACAAATACTTCAACAATTTTTCCGTCAAATTGAGTTCCTGCGTGTTTACGCAATTCTTCAACTGCAGCTTTTTGAGTAAACGGCTGGCGATAAGGTCTAGATTCTGTCATAGCTTCATAAGCATCTACAACAGCGATGATTCTTGACCCCAAAGGAATTTCCATGCCTTTTAACCCGTCCGGATAACCTTTACCGTCAATACGTTCATGATGAGATCTTGCATATTTGGCAATTTCTTTATACTGATTTAAACTTTTTAATATATCATATCCCAAAGTTGTATGAGTTCTGACAATCTTCTTATTACTCTCATCCAATTTTCCGGGTTTTTGAATTATCTCATTAGGTATATAGACTTTACCGATATCATGTAACATTCCAGCTATTTTCAATTCTAACAAATTAGCAGTGTCCAAGCCTAATTCTTTCCCCAATTTAACTGAAAATTCACTGACTCTTCTTGAATGCATAATTAATAATTCATCCCATGGATGAATCTCTTGAAATCCAAACTGACTTCTCAAATCTTGTGCTTGATTAAAACTGTGAGAACTCTCATAAGTCAAAAATTTAATTATTCTTAGTCTTTCTGAAGGTGTATTATTAAAAATGAAATTACCATTTTTATCAACGTTACTCCTTTTTTCCCGACTTGAATTAGGATATTTAAAATGATTGGTCATACTAAAGTCTTCTGTAAATCCGCTAAAAGCGTATAAATTATTAGTTTTTATATCGCATCACCTGCTGCTTTCGATTAGTATCCACAATCATTATCTTATAATGATCGAAGAAAAACAACGGCGTATATGTCATACTTTCGCTTAAAAAGCCTAATATTTAGCGAAAAATTGTAGTAATAAATGAAAAGAAAAGAATTATTCCAATTCTTTTCTTAGTTTTTCTATAATAAAATCCTTGCAGCTAATATCAGTATCTTTCTTTATCATTTCAAAAAAGTGTTTTCGTTTATAAATGTCCAAATACAACAAAATAGCAATAGTTTTAAATAATTCATCTTCGAACTCTTTCATTTGTTTTAGTTCATAGTGAGCCAATGCTTTATAGTAGTGGAAATATTCAATTGAATAATATGAATACTTCTTCTTTGCCAAATCTAACGCCGTTTCAGACATACTTATCAGTTCTGAAAATCTATTTAATCTACCTAAATTTTTGATTATCCAAAAAAATATTTGTGAATCTAGTAAAGCATTACCGCCTAATAGTAGTTTATCATTTTTACGCAGATAACTTATTTTCTTTAAAATTTGTTCTCTATCTTTTTCACTGTACTCCATAATTAAACCTAAAATATAAATTTCGCTATCATGTAAGATTTCTTTTTTCATTATGTTTTCAAATACCACATTTTTCTTAAGCTGTGTAATCATTTCAATGCTAGAAATCTTATTTGAATAAAAGTCAAAAAGGAGCTTAGAAACATGGTAAAAAACTTGAGTTTCATCATCTAAAAGGAGTAAATTCTTCATTTTTAATCTAATAAGTTTAGCATCATCCAGTTTTTTGTTTACAACTAAATTCAAGAATTCTTTAACCAATTCCTTTTCTTTTTCAGAACTACTTTGATAAGAAGATATCAATTTCAACAAAGGAATCTGAAGTTTATGTGAAAATTTAATTATCACATCAAACGGTACTTCTGACTCACCGTTCCGATAGCGATAATACTGTCTTTGAGAAACAATACCTTGCAAATAAGTTTCTTGTGTCATTTTCCTATCATAGCGAAGATTTTCCATATAATTAAGTAATTTTACAATATTCATGCTTAGCCTCCTTAAAACTATGACATATACGCCGTAGAAATGTTATGTAATTACTGGTAATATATAAATATATCAAAATATATTTATATATTGGGGGAAAGAAAAAATGAGAAAATTTTTAGTTTTGTTAGTAACACTTGCTGTTGGGTTCAGTTTTATTCAATCTAGTACCTTCAGCCTAAACAACCAAAGTAATGCAAATCAAGTAGTAAATTTAGGATTCGATGACGATGATCTTCCTGATTTCATCAATTTAGGTTTTGATGACGATGATCTTCCTGATTTCA
>DDWA01000003.1:12860-50962 GCA_002345425.1 Caryophanales bacterium UBA2298
TCATCAACTTAGGTTTTGATGATGACGATCTTCCTGATTTCATCAACTTGTAATATTAAAATTTATAAAATATTAATAAATTTAAGTTAAAAAACTTAATAATATTGTCATTTAATTTGAAATGATAATTTTGTTTATGGTGTAAAAAAGATTTCTCATTCACATATAATTTTCTAAAAAAGATAAAGACAAAATTCTTTATCTTTTTTAAAACTTTTATGAAGCAATATTATAATATTTCAATACTTAGCTATTTTAGTATAACATTTTATAAAGAATTTTTATTAGTTCTATTTGAAATATACTACATAAGTCATTAATTTGCTAGTAATAATCGAATTTATACATAGTAATTAACTATATTATAGATAACTATCACCAATTCTCTCATAAATGAGTGATTTTTCTTTACTTTTTTGTGATATGTGCTAAACTTAATTGTTTGCTTGTTTTTAACAACAAACAAGTAAGATAAGGGAATGATAAAATGAGAAATAAAAATATTATTAATGTTGGAGTTATCGCTCACGTTGATGCAGGAAAATCCACATTAGTTGATGCTTTGTTAAGACAAAGTGGTGTCTTTCATGAAAATGAAATTATGATTGAACAAATTATGGACAACAATGATATTGAAAGAGAAAGAGGAATCACAATATATTCGAAGAATTGTGCGATTGAACACAAGGGAACGAAAATCAATATTGTCGATACTCCAGGGCATGCCGATTTCTCTAGTGAAGTTGAACGTATTATGAATACAGTAGATACAGTAATTCTACTTGTTGATAGCAGTGAAGGACCGATGCCACAGACTAAAGTTGTCTTGAAAAAATCATTAGAAATTGGTTTAAGACCAATAGTCTTTATTAATAAAATCGATAAAAAAGATGAAAGAGCTATCGAAGTAGTCGATATGTGTTTTGACTTATTCGTCGAATTGGGAGCCAATGACAAACAATTAGACTTTCCAATAGTTTATGGAGTTGCTAGAGATGGAATCGCTATGAAAAATATCAATGATGATAGTGAAAATCTTGAGCCTTTATTTGAATGCCTATTAAACCATGTTGAACCTTACCCTGATAATTCAGAAGAACCATTAAAGCTTCAAGTTTCTTCTTTAGCTTATGATGATTATTTAGGTCGGTTAGGAATTGGTAGAGTTACACGTGGAAGTATCATTAGTGGAAAAACTTATAAACTCAGTAAAAGGGATAAAAGCGTCGTTACTGTTAAAGTAACAAAATTATTTGTAAATGAAGGCTTAAGTAAAGTGGAAAAACCTGTTGCTTATGCTGGAGACATAGTTATTTTCAGCGGTATTTCACATATATCAATTGGCGAAACTTTGTGTGACGAATTCAATGTTGAACCAATGCCTATGATTACTATAGAAAAACCAACTCTGTCTATGAATATTTTAGTTAATGATTCGCCATTTGTGGGTCAAAGCGGTAAACTTGTCACATCAAGACAAATTAGAGCGAGACTAATGAAAGAGTTAGAAACTAACGTCGGCCTTGAAGTTGAGGAATTAGAAAATCTTGAAGGTTACAAAGTTAATGGTAGAGGAGAATTACATCTTTCAATCCTTTTGGAAAGTATGCGTAGAGAAGGTTTTGAGTTAAGCGTTTCAAAACCTGAAGTTATTATTAGAGAAATTAATGGTGTGCCTCATGAAGTATTCGAAAAAGTTATTGTAAACATTCCAAATGAATATGTTGGTAGCATTATCCCCCAATTTAATTCTAGAAAAGGTGTTATGCATACAATGACTACTGAAAATGGTTATACTACCCTTGAATATATTATCCCTACAAGAGGTTTAATTGGTTATCGAAGTGAATTTATCAATACTACAAGGGGCCAAGGCACTATAGTAAAATCTTTTGATTCATACAAACCTTATGCTGGTGAAATAGAAAGTCGTAGAAATGGTGTTTTTATCGCTAAAGAGCGAGGAAAAACTATGGCTTACAGTTTGTTTAATCTTTCCGAAAGAGGGAGAATGATTGTTGATCCCAGCGTTGAAGTTTATGAAGGAATGATTGTCGGTTTTAATTCACGAAGTAATGATTTAGTTGTTAATCCTTGTAAGAATAAACATTTAACTAATACTAGATCAAGCAGTTCTGATGAAGCGGTAAAGTTGCTTGATCCACTGAAATTTACGATGGAGGAAGCTTTAGAACTTATAGAAAGTGATGAGTTAGTTGAAATTACTCCTACTGATATAAGATTAAGAAAGAAAATTCTTAACGAGAATGATCGTAGAAGATTTTATCGTTCTAACAATAATCTTGAAAATTCAATTTAGATTATAAAAAAATGCTATTTAACACATAATTAATGTGAAATAACTAGCATTTTTATTTTAGGTCAGTTTCTATAAATTTACGCAATAATTCTAAGTTTAGGAAGCAAATATTGCCAGTCTGATGACAAAAGATAAATAATGTAACTGTTATTATTAACCCAAACTTTTAAAGAAGAGCTAGTAAAATCAAAAGTTGTGCTATCAACAATTGTTGGTACATTGCCCTCCATGTAAACATCAGTTAAGTTAGTGCAATCATTAAATGCGCATCCCCCAATATAAGACACTGATAGAGAAATTAAAATTTCAGATAAATATGTACAGTAGCTAAATGCATTACCTCCTATTATCTTTAGATTTTTGCTTAATGTTACTGATGCTAGATTACTACAGCCACTAAAAGCGTTGCCTTCAATTATTTTTACTGTATCTGGAATTGTGAAACTAGTTAAACTTGCACATCCATTAAAAGCATAACTGTGAATTTTATAATATTTTCTGGAAAACTTACCGAACTCAAACTAGTACATCCCCAAAATGTTCCGTATGGAATTTCTGTAATTGGAGCATTAATTATAGCTGTTGTCAAATGACTACAACCAAATAAAACTAAAACACCAAAATAATCAACTGATATCGGAATATTGATGCTAACTAAACTCGTACAATTATAAAAAGCTCTATCTCCAAGATAGATTAAAATAGAGGGCATATTGATTCCTAACAAGTTTGCTTGATTAGCAAAGGATTTGTCAGCAATCCCTATGGTATCAGTTGTTAATTCTGCAACATATGAATCTAGTATATATGGCAGAATAGAAATGTAGGAATATGGCGGTAAAAAATGTAGGTAAAAGATACAAGGAAAGAAGACTATATTTAGTACTAAAGAAAGGTTTTAAGGTTTTGTGGGAACGAAGTGAAACGGAGTTATCCACAAAACCAAAATGAAGCCCGATGAAAAACCATTAAACTACATTCTATTTTTTTGATATAATCTAATCAATCAAATGATTGGAGGATATCAGAATGAGAAAGGACATCAAAGAGTATATGAGTATAATCAAGAAAGAAGGAATCAAACCGAATTTCAGTCGGATCGCAAGAAGGTTCCACTGCGATTACCGGACAGCCAAGAAATATTACGAACAAGATCCAATTGAAGAGAAGGAGAAACCAAAGCGGGAATCGAAACTAGACGAATACAGAGAAATAATCAAAGAGAAACTGGAATACGAAGCTCCGGCCAGTGAGATTCTGAGATTCATACAGAAACAGGGATATACGGGTAAATACACCATATTAAGGGAATACTGCAAAGAACTAGGGAGATTATAACTGTTTATCGTGTAACAATCATAGAAACTGTATTCTCCAATTGCAAAAAGCTAGTTAGGCATGACTATCTCTGTAAGGTAATTCGCCTTATAAAAGGCATAATCGGGTATTCCTACTGTTCCATCACTGACTATAACGGTTCTTAAAGAAGTAGGAATCACATTTATTTGATCATATGAGTAAACTACAAAGAAGAATAAGCGATGTTAGTCTTAAACATTTATAGAAAGCACCGATTTCAACTGATTTTAAACCTGAACTAAAAGTAATTTCTCTTAAGTTGAAATTATTGTAAAAAGCATAATCGCCAATATACAGAAGACTACTAGGAAGTGTAACAATTTCTAAATTACCATTATTTATAAATGCTTCTTTTGCAATACCTATAACCGGTTTGCCTTTAACGGTTTCAGAAATTATCAAATGATTTGTATTAATATACATTCCAGTAATAATGATTCCTTCCATCTCCTCGATATAGGTAAAATTATAAACTATTTCTTCCTAGTGAGCAGAAAGGGTCAAATTTCCTTTTACTAATGAAGTAGAATAAAACTGTTGATCTTCAACATCATTGCCTAAAAACCATCCTAAGAATATGTAACCCTTTTTAGAAGGGATTGGTAATGATATCTGAGAATTAATTATTATACCTTCAACAGGTGCACAATCGTTACCCCCATTTGTTTCAAAGTCTACACTATATAATACAGGACTGTAAAGTGCATGAACAGTCAAATCGTTTGTTATAAAATCAAAAGCTATATCCCAACCTTTGAATACATAACCCTCTCTCACAGGAATATTAGGTGCATTAGCACTTTCACCGTGTAATACAAATTGGACATTGGTAATGTAATTATTATAGTCTTTGAAGGTCACGCGGTAAACATTTAAATTTCTTAAAGTTATTGTTAATTCTACCGCAAACTCTTGATAATTATCCAAAACAGTATGTGCCCCTACTTGACCTAACAAATCTAAATCTGCAGTAGAAAAATACTTTGATGACAAGGGTATTATAGATGTTGAATCATCACTAAATAAAAGTTCAATATCAATTTCACTCAAATCAAGATCAAAAACATCATAATAAGTTTCTAAGCTTGTTTCATCAATTTCTATCTCAATCAATTTTTTCTCAGTCGTAGTTTGGTTTTTCGTTGTAGTTTCGGTAGTTAATTCTTCTGTGGTTGTGACGATTGTTATATTGTTATTACAACCAAAAAGAGATAAGAGCAAGATAAAACTAAATACCAAAATAATTTTTAATAGAAATTTATACCTCATAATAAATCACTCCTTTTTAAAAAAATATAGGGCAACAAGATTTCATAAAAATCCCGTTGCCCTTTTTGGCAATTACATATCTAACATAAATTCATATTACTCTTAAAAGATTAATATTTCAATAGGAGAAATTAAAATACTATTGTCTAATTATAACAAGACCTTAGTAAAACTTAACGCTTCAACAACTTTAGTTGTGAACAGTCCTTGATTATCATAAAAGTAAATTGTTTTTTCTTCGTTGCTTGCATTCCAAATCATTACGTAAACATTACCTAAATCATCTTCATAGACGGTTGAGGATACGCCAATTTCAATTTTCATCCAAATATCACTATTACGTCTACCTAAAGAATCAAGAGCGTGTAGCATCCAATATGTACCGACTAATTCCGCAGGATAATCGTCATTTAAAATCAAACTTGAATCAAATTCATTGATTGCTATAAAAGGATTTACAATCGCCTGTATTGCCCACATATTGCTAAACCAAGTATCGATTTCTCCGCCTTTAGCTTCAAGATAAGTTGCATAAATCGCACTGAATTTTTGATAATCAGCATCATTTAATGCATAGTTAGTTAAATATTCTCCAGTCGGTAACCATTGAATTCCATAGATGAATGTCGGATTTGCGCCAAACCAAGTCGCATAATCATGTTTACCGCCCCAGATCATACCGGCTACATCAACATAATCACCAAAAGCTGGATCCCAATTTTCTTCATCATAGTCAAACCAATATTCTTTAACTGCACTAATCTCGGTAACAAAACCGTAAATTGCCGCTTCCATTCTATCAACATCATTCGTAGCTAAAGCCCAAAGATATCCTGCGTTCCACGAATTAAGCGCCTCGCTTGTTGATTCTAAATTATTACCTTCTGCGAATGTTCCAAATCCATGCGCCCAAGTATGTCCTGCCCAAGGATCAAAGTTTCTTAAATAAGCAAATTCTGAATCATTTTTATATGGATACATGTAATCATCCAGCAACAATTCAACAATCGTTCCATAATCATCTTTAAAGGTCTCATCATACATTGCTAATACGGCCGATGCATGAATTAAATAACCATGAGTAAATGAATGATCACTCAATGAACTAGCTGTTCCAAAATCATCGTTTGAATAATACACACTTCCCCAAGCATTATTGTAATAAAGATATTTTTCATCTGAAACACCGCTATAGGTATACCAATTAGATAAAAGGTTTCTTAATTTTAAGATAAAAGACTGTTTTAATACTTCTTCGTTTAATTGATCCGCAGCTATTAATCCTTGAGTTAAAGGATAAAGTGCTTTAGAATTCCAATAAGGACCTTCATCATTATAAAAATTTCCTAAATCTTCAATTTCTGTCCTTGAATCTAAATCTTCTAAATAAGTCTTAGTTTGTGTTGCTGAAAACTCGTTATTTTCTGGAAGAGTAAATCCTGGTAAAAGACCATTAAATGACAATTGGGTCTGAAAATAATCTCCTTCCATAACCCTCAAAGTTCCTCTGACGGTCCGATAATTATATTCTGTTAAAACAACGTCGCTGTTTTTATAATGATGTGGCATTAAAGCTAAAAGCGCCTTATTTGAAACATCATTTTTTAACTGTTGCGTCGCTGATATATAATCTGTATAAACCAAACTTTGTTTATAATCGATTTTATAATTTATAGCGATTTTTGTAATCAATGTATAGCCGTGATTATGATAGAATTGAGCTTCAGATAGATCATTGATTGCTGCTACTGATATATAATTTCCATCTCCTAAAGCCATTGAAACAACATTAGAAGAAATATTAAAAGTAGAATTGTTTGGGACATTTATTAAATAATACTTATCTGTATATTGTGGTTGTCCAACATTTGCCGGCGGTGAAGTGTCATAGCCAGAATGTCTTTGAACCATTTTAACTATAAGTGCATTGCCACTATAAACATTATTTGTTATTTGACTTCCATCAATGTCATAATACTCAATTAAGACACTTGAATCAATAGTCATCTTTAAAGCGTTTTTATTAGCCGTTTCAGCAAAAACATAAGGTGACCCTTGAACAAGCGTCACAACCATTTCGTCTTCACCATCAAGACTATTCTTCATAGCAACTTTAACAAAAGAATCTGAATAATCTATTACTTCAGTCACATAACCCAGGTTTAAATCGCTAGATTTCAAGTAAGTATCTTTCAAAGCTATCGGAAACTGAGCGATTGTTTGGTATCCATTAGGATTCCGATATTGAACAAAACCATCCAATGGGTTGGTTATTTCTAACCCTTCATTATAAAAAGCAGTTCGTAAAGGATTGATATAAATGCCATTTCCTCCTCCATAATTAGCCGCTAATAAACTAGTCCACCATCCACTTGATGGTATAGCATAATCTAAGAGGTTATCTTTGATATATCCCGGATTCATTGGGTGAGCAATACTTGAATCTGTACCTGTAAAATATGATCCATCGCCCATAACAATATTTCCATTTAATCCTGCAGGGCGAGATCCTTCAGGAGAAATATAATTGCCCTCGATCACTGATACAGTAATCGTTTTTGAAAAACTATCATTATTGTAATTTAGCTCATAAGTCAGTTCGTATTCCCCAATAGTACCATAATCAACTGAGCCGGATATTTTTATAAAAGATGAAATATCAACTCCATAGATGGAATCAGCCACTACATCCATTATAGGGTTAAAATAATGATCTACTATTACCTCTTTATCGTCAATGCCTAACACATTATTTATTTCGTCATCTGCTTGAGTTGTGGAACTTATGGTTGAAGAGTTTTCAGTTGTAGTGACATTTGTTGTAGAACTATTATTAGTTAATAGCGTTGTTACTTGAGTATTGGTACAGCTAATTAAAAATAGGGTTAAAACAAATAATCCGATTATCAGGAGTTTTTTCATAATATTTATATGCTTATCCTTTCTTATTAAAATTTATTTTGATAAAGTTTAATAGTTTCGTCATATAAATTTTCAAAGTCTTTGCTAATTCTTTGTAATTTTACATTTTCTTCATAATACTTAACAACATCTTCAACAACATCTTCATAGCCAATTTTCGATGTGTATTCTTTACTGATAGATTTTATTTTAGAATTATCAAAAATCGCGCTCCATGACTTATCGCCTAAAAGCGGGCCTTCCATCTCTGGCATATGTTTGATGATAAAGTCTGTAGGAATATGAATGATATTAGCTTTTACCCCTAATGCTTTAGCTAAAATATTTGTTAATTGCTCCCAAGTATATAATTTTGCTCCGGTTATATGAAATACTTCATTATAAGCTTGTTTATTTCCGATTAGATATACAAAACTGTTCGCAAAATCAGAAGCGTGTGTGATGGTCCAAACGCTTGTTCCATCACCCGGAATAATAATTGGTAATCCATCAATCAATCTTTTAATGTGAGCATACTCGAATTGCCATCTAGACATAATAGCCATAATCATTCTATTATCATATGTATGAGATGGTCTAACGATGGTAACATTTAAATCATTAACTTTATTTAAATATTCTTCGCAAGCAATTTTGTTTCTACTATAATCCCAGTAAGGATTTAATAAAGGTGTTTTCTCAGTAAACGGATAATCTTCTACAGGCTTATGATATGCACTAGCGCTACTTATAAAAATGTATTGATCTGTTTTTCCCTTAAATAACCGAACATCACGTTCTACATGTTCTTTGGTAAAAGCTACGAATTGAATTACACTATCAAAATATTTATCACTTAATAATTTCTTAGTTTCTTCTTCATCATTAATATTCCCAACAATTAATTTGACGCCATTAGGCATTGAGTCATTATGACTTCCGCGGTTCATGACAGTTACATTCATCTTCATTTCCAAACATTTGCTCACGACATAAGTGCTGATGGTACCAGTACCACCGATAATTAAAATTTTCATATTTGCCTTCCTTTATATATTTTATTATTAAATTTTATAATCTATTTGATACGCAATTTCATTATGGCGAAATATTCCAGGAATGATAGGCGGTTGATAGTGCATGATAATTCTTGAAGATAGACGAACATAATCATTAAGTTTCATATACTCGAGTAATACTTTATCATGTTTATCAAAATTATCTTTTGTCCAATTGCCACTAAAACGAATGACTGCATAGTAAGAGTTCTTAAGTTCATTAATAAAAGCACTCTTTTCAGTTGGCTTAGAAATTGTCTCTTTTGTATATTTTGAAGGTACATAAAATCTAGTTACCAGTAAATCATCTTCTTGATAAGTAACCACCGGCGATGTCATCGAAATTTTTGCAGATAAATCATTACTTCCAGAAATATATCGAAAAACATCGTTAAACCTAGAATCTAGAGAAATATTTATCTTTGATTTTGTACTTGCCAGTAAAATATCATTATACTGTCTGATTTCAATCTTCTTATCTTTTTTGATTCTTTTATACTTAATTGTTTCAAATAAAGCCATAAAATCACTCTCTTAAAAACTAACTCATCATTATTTCAAGTCCAGCTTGTGCTCCTTCATCTTCGTAAATTAAAACATTATTTTTATATAATTGTAATTTAATTATTCCTGATAGTCCCTCTTTTATTGTTTTAATCATCGCTCCTTTATCAGGTGACGCTAAAGATGTTGTTTTTCCATTAACTGCAGTTACAATTAATTTTAATTTACCTTTTTTTCCATAATATACTTTGTTACTTTCTATTTCTTTTTTTATAACTTTTGCAAAATTATAAGTCGAAAAGCGATATTCTTCATTATTATAAATTAAATTTATTATCAAGCCATGAAAACTTAATCCCAAAAATGGTATTATTGCTTCAGAAAACATAAATGAAGTTTCTTTATTCTGAAAGTGATTGGATTGCATCTAAACATATTCTTTAGGAAAGGATTTACCCTAATCCTTTTCAATGTAACCGACGCCTCCAGAAAAATCTATTAATTCGCCGTCAGTTGTCAAATTTCTTTTAATTGAATGGTTCATACTGATTACGCCATGATAACATTCCATAAACTGAAAAAAAGCAAAGAAACCCACTATCAAGGAGAAAAGAATGATGTTTTGATTTTTGTTATGTTTGAAAAATAAAGTTTACCTTCCACATTTATGTTAAATTCATGAATTGCTATATCTATATAGTCTTCTGAAAAAATATTTTTGCTAACACTTATTTCAAAAGGAGAATTTCTAAAAGTAACATATCTTGTTTTTAAATCATTGTTTTTCTTTGTTAAAAACACTTGAACAAAAGTGTGAGAGTTATCTTTGTTAATACTAATTCCCAGAATAAAGGTTATTGAATAATTCTTATCAGCATTTACTATTTTATAATACCAGCCTTCAAAATAATTCCTTTTCTTTAAACTGCCTTTAAAACGTACCTGATTATTGATTTTTTGAAACATTTTGTTTTCTTGCATATACAAAATGAAAAACTAATTCAATAATCACGCCATATAAACCTCCAACAATAAACCCTGGCAAATCATTAAAATTCATAGTTGAATAAAAAGCAAAAGATATAAGAAGTCCAACTAATATACCCTGTAAAATCTTTTTAGTTAATGTAATATTACGTGGCATCATTGAGAAAACAAAGCCCATCAAAAAACGATTAAGCTAAAAAGAGAACAAATACCAATTTTCAAGTAGTTCAGGTAACTTTAAATTAGCGCCTAAAATGCATATTACTCCTAAAATACTACCTAGTACTAATCCTAACAATAACTTTTTATAATCCGTATTTTCCTCCTAGTTTTTTATTCCATCAGGAATATATTCAGTGTGTTTATTATAACTCTATATAAAGATTATACCATCATGTTCTTACAAATAGATTTTTAAATGCATGACATGCAAACTTAAATCTTTAGATTAAGATAACAATAGCAAAAGAAATCATTAGTAACTATCTAACAAAAATATATAAAAAAGATGTTAGCTGAAGCACAGATTATAATCTGCGATCCTAACATCTTTTTTAAGGAAGAAAATGTGGGATATTTTATTACTAGTTTTTTAGACTTCGATTTTTTTCATGTTTCTTGTTTTAACATCAAATATAACTGCGGAGACTAAGATAATACCACTAACGATATTTTGAACATTTGATCCAAGCGACATCATTTGCATACCATTAATTAATGATGCCATAACTAAAGCTCCAATGATTGAACCAGTTACTTTTCCTACGCCACCAGCGGCACTTGTACCACCAACGAACGCAGCGGCAATGACTGATAATTCCAAACCTTCACCTGCAGTAAAAGTAGCTGAACTTAATCTAGCAAGGAACATTATCCCGCCCATTGCACTTAATAGTCCCATCGAACCAAATACAATATAAGTTATTTTTTTTACGCTAATACCACTTAATTCGGCTGCATCAGGATTTCCTCCAACAGCGTAGATATGTCTACCCAGAACGGTTTTATTGGTTAGGAAATGATAAACTGCCACAACAACTAGAACAATAATCAACGTCCAGCTAAATCCTTTATAACTAGCCAACAATAAAGTAATAGCCATTACGATTAGTCCGATAAATGCTAATTTTGCAATAAATAAATTTGTTGATAATACTTCAAAACGGTATTTAATTCTTTCTTTTCTTGTTTTAATTTCTGAAAAAATAAACAAGACAATTGCGACAACTCCAAGTATAATTGTCAATAAATGAAATCCGCCTATAATCGCAATTGAAGGAATTGTTCCGCTGCCTATTGCTTTTATTATCGGATCATTAATACCTAATGTTCCTGTACTTTGAAGTGTATTAAATATCAACCCCTTATAGGCAAACATACCACCTAAAGTTGCAACAAAGGCGGGAATACCAATTTTAGCAACCAGATATCCTGATAAAAGGCCTGCTAAAAGGCCAATTGCTAACACTATTGGTATTGCTAAAATAACGGGGAGGTTAAAAGTAACGACGAGAACTGCTAGGATTGCTCCAACAAATCCGGCAATAGATCCAACGCTTAAATCAATGTGCCTAATAACGATAATGAGAGTCATACCAACTGCCATTACAGCAATATATCCAGTTTGTTGAATTAAATTGAACATATTTCGAGGTAATATAAAACGTCCGCCAGTTGTTATTATAAAAAAGATAAATATCGTTACTAAAGCGATATACATACCATAATCTCTTATGTTTTTCCTAAAAACGTTCCCTAAATCTTTAAAAAAACTTTTGAAAGCACTTCCTATATTTTTTAAAATTTTCATAATATCCTCCTATAATGTTGCTAGTCTCATTACGTTTTCTTGTGTTGCTTCAGCTTTTGAAAGTTCACCTGTGATTTTGCCCTCAGCAACAACATACAAGCGATCACTCATGGCTAATAATTCAGGTAGTTCAGAAGAAATCATAATGATGCTCATTCCCTCATTAATCAATTCATTAATCAAAGTGTAAATCTCAAATTTTGCACCAACATCAATTCCTCTAGTAGGCTCATCTAAAATTAAGATTTCTGGATTGGAAAACAATCCCTTGCTTATCGATACTTTCTGTTGATTCCCACCACTAAGGTTCTCTACGATTTGTTGAATAGAAGGTGTTTTAATATTAATATCTTTACAATATTTTTCGGCAATCATAATTTCTTTGTTTTTGTCAATAATACCATTTTTTGATAAAGAGAATAGATTAATAATCGAAATATTTTGCTTTACATCTTGTTTTAATATCAAACCTTCATGCTTACGATCCTCAGATACATAAATTATGCCATGTTTAATAGCATCTTTAGGGTGCTTAAAATTAACTTTTTCTCCGTGAATATAAACATCACCAGATGTATCATATTTTTTAGGATTACCAAATATCGTTAAAGCTAATTCTGTTCTCCCAGCTCCCATTAAACCAGCCAAACCGACAACTTCACCTTTTCTCAAAACGATATTTGCGTTTTTAACTACTTTTTTACTCTTAGCAAAATCATAAGAATTAATATTTTTTGTTTCTAAAACGATTTCTTTATCAACGTATTTTTCTCTTGGAGGATATATATTATTTATTTCTCTACCAACCATATCCTTAATAATACGGTCTTCGTTAATTTCCGATTTACTAATTGTCGAGATTGTTTTACCATCCCGCAATACGGTTACACTATCCGCGATAGCTGTAACTTCTTTTAATTTATGTGAAATCATAATCGAAGTTACACCTTGCTTCTTTAATTCCACAAGCAAGTTCAATAGGTTGTCACTGTCATTTTCATTTAGTGCAGCTGTTGGTTCATCTAAAATTAGTAAAGTCACATTCTTGCTTAAAGCTTTTGCGATTTCTACTAATTGTTGTTGCCCCACATTTAAGTCTTTAACTCTTAGACCAGGATTAACTTTAAGTTTAACCTTATCTAGTTGTTCAGCTGCTTTATGTATAGTTTGATTCCAGTTAATAATACCGTTTGATTTAATTTCATGTGCTAAATAGATGTTTTCGTACACAGTCATCTCGGGAACTAAAGCCAACTCCTGATTAATGATAGCTAAACCTGCTTTTTCAGAATCCGATATTTTCCTAAAATCAACGATTGCACCATTAAAAATTATTTCGCCTTCATAATCTCCAGTCGGATATATTCCACTTAAAACTTTCATCAATGTCGATTTTCCAGCACCGTTTTCACCAACGACAAAATGGATTTCTCCTTGTTGCACTGAAAAATTAACATTATCAAGTGCCTTAACACCTGGAAATACTTTTGTTATATTTCTCATTTCCAAAATTGTTTTTGACATTTTTCCCTCCGATTTAATACTACTTATAAGGACATTTCTCAAGTGTTTGATCTTACAAGGAAAATTGGTGGCATAACTTGTATGCCACCAATCATAAAGTTAATCCTTATTGACCTGCGTTATCAATTTCTTCTTGTGTGTAATAACCAGATGTAATAATTGCTGCCACTAGGTTATCTTGTGTAACAACTACAACTTCAGTTGGAACAGCCGGAACATCATTTTCTCCATAGAAATGAGTTGCTGTTGGAAGTGCTTCGCCCTTCATTAATTTGTCAGCGATATTAAATGCATTTTCAACTAATGTACGAACGTCTTTTAAGATTGTCATTGATTGATTACCATCTTGGATTGATTTGATAGATAATTTATCAGCATCTTGTCCAGTAATGATAACTTCATCATAAACTTGAATGAATTCAGCTCTAATTGCGCGAGAAGTGAAATCATTTGGTGCTAAGAAAAATGCTTTAGTATCATGTTCTGCAGGAACGAATGTTGATACGTGGTTTTGAGCCAAAGTTGTTGTATCAGCTGGATCCCAGTTTGTATCAACTTGAGTCATGATTTGTAAAGCTTCAGCAGTTGTTAAGTCAGCTTTGTTAATGAAATCTGCAGCTTTAGGAGCATTCATAACAACAAAAGTACCATCAGCAATTTTAGGTTGTAAAACTTTCCAAGCTCCACGGAAGAATAAAGGTGCATTTGCTTCCCAAGTACCGCCTGAATATAAGTATAATTCATTACCAGTAGTATCTCCTGCTTCATCAATTAAAAATTGTCCTTGTTGTTCTCCAACAACGATTGAGTCAAATGTTACATAAAAAGAAACATCTGCTAAATCAATGATACGGTCATAAGCAATTACTTTAACGCCTTCATCGATTGCACTTTGAACTGCAGTTTTTGCAGCTTCGCTGTCGTGAGCAGTAATAATTAGAACTTGCATTCCTTTAGAGACAAGAGTGTCAATATTAGAAGCTTCTGTTTGAGAATCTCCATCTGAGAATAAGATTTCATAACTATATTCAGTTTCATCTAAATAACTTCTGAATCTTGCTTCATCTTGAATCCATCTTTCTTCATTTTGTGTTGGTAGAACAATACCAATGTCCACTTTTTGACCACCACAAGCACTTAGTGCCAAACCAACAAAAAGTACAGTAAACAATAAAAATAATTTTTTCATAATTTTCTCCTTCTTTTATTTTTGAATCTATAATACTGCACAAAGTATATCATGAAAACGCTTTTATTTTAATGTGTTTTATTATGATGTTTTTTATAAAATCTTATGATTATCATAAATAGAAAACTAATTTCACAACTCTTTATTATCTAATATATCTTTTTATAATCTATCCAAATGTATTTATTATCTTCAATGACGAAAGAAAAATCATTCATGCCCAAACCTCTTACTAGTAAATACGCTAATTCGTTGATTGCTTGAGCCATGGTTTCAGAATCGTTTAAAACCGTTCCATATAAATAACCCTTTTCAATTAACTCAACGGCAATAGGTAACCCATCTATTCCGACAACAGGAAACCATACCTCAGTTGCTCTGTCAATAATTCCATCAAGATTTTCATCAACAAAGAATCCTTCTTCTATTAAAACATTTATCGCTCCAATAGCCATAGCGTCATTATTAGCTATTACAATTTCCATCGATTCACCGTATAAAGGTAATAAGTCGCGCATTTTTTGACTAGCTAAATCTTGAGAAAAATAAGCTTCTTCTACAGTCAAAATTTCAACTTCAAATCCGGCGTTATGCAATTCCTCAATTACCATTTCTGTCCTGATTTCAGCATCTTGATGTCCGGGTTCACCTTTTAAAATAACACATTGAATAACATTATCGTCATTTAAATCAAATTCATTTAATGCATATGGGTTGCCACCGAATAGATTAATAATTATATCCGCTTGATATTCGGCTGATTGTTCTGGTTTAGCGCCGACGTAATATAATTTATCATAAAGTAATAAATCTTCTTTTATTGGTTCGCGATTTATAAAAATAATCGAAATATTATTTTCTTTAGCTTTAGCGATAAGCGGGTAAACACCCAAACGATCAACTGGATTAACTACGATTACATTAGAATCATTTAACAGTACATCACTGACTATTTCGTTTTGAATAATCTGTGAATTTTTGGAATCATAAGAAACAAAATGAAATTCGCTATAATTGTCACCTAAGTAAATTAAATCTTCAAAATCTTGCATATAAAGATCTTCAAAATCATAAATTATTAAAGGAATTTCATAATCCTTATCTCCACATCCAGTTAAAGCAAATAACATCAATGACATTAATACAATTAGAAATTTTTTCATGTTATATTTCTCCCTTTAATATTGGGTAATAGATTTTAAATGTTGTGTTTTTATCCAATTCACTCGTTATCTCAATATCAGCAGTAGGCCCGTAATAAAGCTTTAATCTTTGAACAACATTCTTTAATCCAACACTTTCATGATTATCACTGGCGATTTTTTCATAAATTTCTTCTATTTTTTGTTTAGTCAAACCATATCCGTTATTTGATACTTCAAAATTAACAAACCCATTTTCTTGATAAGCTTTGATATGAATTTGTCCTTTATATTCTTCATGGATTCCATGTTGTATTGCATTTTCAATCAATGGTTGTAAAATCAGTTTAACAACTTCATACTCTAAGATACTTTCATCAATATCGAAGGTATAATCAAACTTATTAGAATATCTTATTTGTTGAATTTGAATATAATATTGCGCATGTTGAAGCTCTTTTTCAATCGGAATAACATCTTTACCTCTTGAAATACTAATCCTGAAAAAACGACTGAGGGCAATAACCATCTCAATGACATGTTCATTATCTTTTTGTTCAGCTAACCAAACTATTGAATCTAAAGTGTTATATAAAAAGTGGGGATTTATTTGTGTTTGTAGAGCAATCAATTCAGTCTTTCTTTTTTCATTCTGTTCTTCGACCAAACGATCTAGTAGTCTTCTAATTTCCTTAATCATATCATTGTACGCTTGAGCTAAAATAACAACTTCTTTTTGTCCTTTAATATCAACTTCGCGGTACAAATGATCACTATTTTGAATTTCTAACATATGAGTTTTAAGTTGATTAAGCGGCTTTGTAATTTGTTTTGTAAGAATTGATGTTCCAATGATAGATAAAATAATAGTCGTTATAAAAACATAAAATAGCAACATCGATAAAGTGAACTGTGATGAAGATATAATTTCGACATTAATAAAAGTCGCAATTCTCCATCTGGTTCCATGGATTGTATTAATGCTCATATACATATCAGTGCCATTAATTTCAACGAATTTACCACCGATAATTAAATCTCTGGCTAAAACATTACTTAAACAAGTTGAGTCAATACAGTTAGAATCTGAAGAATAAATTAACTCATCTTGATCGTTAAAAATAATAATATGTCCATCTTCCCCTAAATTACTTTGTTTAGAAATAGTATCGATTTTCAAAGTACTAAGTTCAATTAAAAGCACACCAACTTGTTCTACACCATCTATATAATATTCAATCCTCTTGCTGGCATTAATTACTTCTTCATTTGTATTCAAAAAAACTTTTTTATTCGGGGATATAAGGAAAAAATATACACCTTCATTTTCAATCGCTTTTATAAACCATTCATGTTCAGTTAAATATGAATTTTGAACATAGCTCGAATAACTAGTAGCTTGAACATGGCCTGTATCGTCTACTAAACTGATAGATATGATATCCGCGTTAAGGGTAGCAAAGGAATTATATAAACTATACAAATTTGTTTGATTCGCTGTCTCTAGTTTACTTGTTTCAATTTCAATATACCTTCCTGTTTCTCTAATTTCTTCAAAATGTGATTCATAATTCAAAATAATTTGTTTATTAATTTCCTTAGAGTTATCTTCAACAACTGATTCAAATGCTTTATAAGTTCTAAAATAAATAAAGCCACTAGAAAAAAGCAGTGCACTAAACACCAGTAAAATAACTACTAGACTAAGTTTTTTGTCAATGCTAACGTTCCTGAATGGCTTCATAATTACGATACTCTCTTGGTGAAACACCAGTTACTTTCTTAAAACTATGACTGAAATAGTAGACATCATTGTATCCTACTTTTTCGGAAATATCAACAATTTTCAACTGAGTGTTATCCAATAATTCTTTAGCTTTGGTAATTCTAACATTGATTAGATATTTACTAAAAGTAACTCCACTGTTCTTTTTAAATAGCATACTTAAATGTGAAATTGAAACATTGATTTGACTACTCAATTTTTCAAGTGATAAATCAGCATCATCATAGTTTTGAGTTATATAATCAATTGCTTTTTTTGTAATATTTTCACTATGTGACAGTTGTTTTCGATTGTCTTGAATCTTTATTTTTAGTAAAATTTCGTAAACCAAATCCAACATTTCATTATAATTATCAAATTTACTTAGTTCTTCAATTAAATTAAGACCAACAATTTCATTAATTGATGTTTTAGCTTGTTCTGATAAGTTTAATAATAAACTTGCTAGATCAATAATTACATAATCTCTTATGAAAACTTGTTGATTACTATTAAATCGCTTCTTCAAATCAGAAATCAAATTTTCAATTTCTTCATCATTACCATATTGAAGTGATTGACTAAAAGTCGAATAATCATCAATGTTTAAAAAGGATTGTTTTAAATCACTATCATATAGTTCCTCATAAAAGACTATATTCCCAAAATCATACAAACAACTGCATTCTACTGCTCTTTTAGCATATCGATAGGATCCAGGAAAATCTCGGAAATCATTATATATTTTTGAAACTCCAATTTTTAAACTTACATTTAAGAATTCTGTAGTTGAATGATTAAGCTCGTTTAATAATTCATCGATTTTGTTTTTACTAATATTTTCAAAAGAAAAAATCAAAACTAGACCGTCAGCAACTAACAAACTATGTTTAAAATCCGCTTCTTGAAATACCTTTTTGAAAATCTCGCTTGTATTAATTTTTAACTGTTCATTTTCCTTAAGCGTCTCACTATTTTCAGAATTTATTTCTACTAGGCAAGTAATAAATTGAGAATGTTTGTCAACATTAATTCCATATAGCACAAGTTTTTCTATATCATTAAGATTTAACTGATTAAGCTGCATTAAAGAAGTTAAATAACTATCGCCGATGACAGGAATAAGAGCATCATATTTTTCTTTCATAAGTAAAACATCTTGCATTTGTTTGTATTCATCATCTAATTCTTGTTTCAATTTATTGAGAAAACTATTGATTTCAATTGATGTAATTGGCTTCATCATATAATTGTTTACTCTTAAAGAAATCGCTTCTTTTGCATAGTTAAACTCATCGTATCCAGTAATAAAAACTACTTTAACTCGAGGATAGTCTCTACGAATGATTCTAGTAAGTTCGATGCCATTTATAAAAGGCATCTGAATATCCGTCATAACAACATCCACATCATTTTCTTCTAATAATTCGATAGCGTCATAACCATTCCCAGCACTACCAATGATTTTAAAATCAGTATTTTCACTAATTTTAGATGCGATTCGACCACGAACTTCATCTTCGTCATCAACTAAAATTATATTGTAAATTTTATTCATTCCAAAACCTCTCAATCTGCCTCTTAAAATAAACCATCATGCACTATGTTAAACTTTAACTAATTTCATTCTTAACTAAAATTAGTTACTATAATAATATCACTTAAATTTAAAACTAAAAAGTATAAATAAAAAAAACTAAAGAACAAAGCGAAATAATTCAACCTTTGTTCTTCAGTATGCTTTAATAATTAATTTGATTTTTTAATTTTAAAAACTCTATAATAAAACGACATGATTGGCGCTAGAGTAAAGGCTAATAAAAAACTGCCAATATTAACAGCTCCTAAAGATCCATCAAGATGATAAAAAGTTAAATAGCCAAAAATAGAGCCGATAAAAATTCCTGTAAATTCAATTCCTAATCTGACATAAGTTATTTTTTTTGCATGAAACACATCAACGAACATTAACATCAATTCATCAAAAACAAAAGCAGGAAAAGAAGATTTAACTACTAATGCAAGTCCTAAAGGTAAAGATATGGCTCCCGTAATAAACAAAATAATTCTATATATCATTTCAATTGCTTGTCGATCCTTAAAAACAATTAAATTCCAAAAATCTATTGAAACAGCTACCAATAAAATTGGTATTAACATTAATAAATACCGCGGTTTTCTTCGGTAACTTATAACAATTATCATTAAGATAAAACTTACCAAAAACGAAAGCATACCAATCGTAACCCAGGAAATGCCATAATTAATACTTAAGTAATCACGCCAATTGATAGTTACTGTATCCCAAGCGCCTGTCCCTAAATTAGAAGCCTTAAGTAAATTAACACCTAATCCTAAAACAATAAAACCCATAAGATAAAATAAAAAATTTATCTTATTAACCTTCATATATGTACTTATTGATGATATCACAGTTGTTCCTCCAAGTATTGATTGAATATATCAGATTCATTATTTATAAAACTTATATTTTATCCATTTCGCAAAACTTTACAGCATAGATGTTTTTTTGATTTTTACCCCATAAAACCCAAATTTCTTGTTTTAGTTTTAATTGTTGCAAAAGTGAATACAGACCGTAATCGCCGATTCCAAAACCATAATGATTATGATAATCAAGATATATACTTTCTATTTTATCATGATCATTAATATTGGTTTTAATTGACTTAGAAAAAGAATTGTCGTCAAGGTAAAATATATCTGAACCAACAAATACATTGCCTTTTTCAATCAATAATTCATAAATACCATTGTTAAAATTATCAATTATCGGAATCATCATTTGCAAGATTTCAATTAATATCTGTCTTCTATATTCTAATGAAAAACCCAATTCAACTAATTGGTCAAGTTCTACTTCGATTTGGCGATATAGTAGTTGAGTATAGATAGGAGATATATAAATTGTATCAAATTGCAAATTAAATTTTTTAGATAATTGGTATTTTCCCAACATCTTAAATTTCTCTACAAAAAACAATTGTACTTTTTTATAATCGACCATTTTTAACAAATCATGAAAATTATCAAAAAATCCACTTTCAACAAAACCAAGATAATCTATCTGTTCAACCTTTATTTTAGGACTATTAATTTTCTCCTCTAGTGATTTTTTCACACTCACAGTATCAATATCGCTCAAATACACTTCATTAAAAACAGACAAGAAATAATCAAGATCAAAATCATTAAGATTACCAGCACCGATAATCAACAATCTTTCTTTTTCTTGCTGTTTCTCAAAAGTAGACTTCATCATTTTGGTTGTAGCTTCAATATATTCTTGATTATCAAGATTTTTATGGGTTTGATTAAGTTGATAATAAAAATCTTCTTTCATAATTCCTCCACAAATCAAACTAATAATGATATAAAATACTGCCTTCTAATACTCTTCCTTTAAAAAAACGCTCTTTTTGGCGTTTTTTAAAAAATCCTGAAAATCTAATATGATGAAATTTTAATTTCTGATAAACTTTTTATTTCTTTCTCAAAAAAAGTCATGGCATTTCTCAGATTATTCTTATGATATGGATAAACTGTAGTATGATTCAATTTTATAAATTGATTTAAATTTTGCCAATGAGTGTAACCAGTGGTTTTAAGATCTTTATGCTTATTGCTTAAAATAAAGTGGATGAACTCTCTTCCTTTATAGCGATGATTTTTTCTTTTACGTCTGCCATAAGCTTCTAACAGTAATTTTAAATCTTTTGCGGCTCCCAAAAAATCTTCCTTCTCATATTTCATTTCCATTGATGTTAACGAAACATAATTAGGTATTTCAGTGTTTTTGGTAGATTTAGGTTTGTTAAAAAATTCTTTGATTTTGTTGATGAATGTCATGTTTATCATGCCCTTTCTTATCTAAAGTTATCTTTAGGATGATCACTGTTAATATAATAGTACTCTTTCGTTGTTTTTGCAATGTGTTTTCTATAATCCACAATTTATAAAAAATAATTATCTATTAAATTCCTACTTTTCCAGTAATATGCTCTATTTTTATTTCCACAACTGTTGTAATATTAATTTCTCTAGCAATCATTTTTTTAGCAATCTCATCAGGTAAGTCTGAATATTTTTTTATTAACTCCATCAATATTTCTTCAGTAGTATCAATAACATTTGCTTTACCAAATAAAACAAGACTTTGATATTTTGTATTCAATTCTTTCCCTATCACTTCAACGTTATCATAAACTGAAAATGACACTTTAGGATTCTTTTTGATATTATCTAATTTATATCCCTCTTTGGCACAATGAAAATATAATTTACCCTGATAGTAGACATAATTAACAATAACAGTATAAGGATACCCATTATCACCAATTGTTCCTAAAACACCTTCTTGACCTCTTGAAAGTAAAGCTAATGTATCTAGATTAGTCATCAATTTATCTTTTCTTCTCATCTCTTTAAACATGCAAAAATCTCCTTCAGATGTAATAATATTTTTTTAATATATAGTTTAAAGCAAAAGCCAACCAATTGTATTGGTGGTTTTTGTTTTATATTATTTATATTTGACTCTAATATCTATTTCTTTTTTCATGTACTACTTGATCTATGATAATAACCACAAATAAGAATAGCTCAGCATTTCCTTCATCCAAGATATCAATTTCATAAGTATCGCCCCAAGAAATAATCTTTTTTGAAATCGACGCAACCATATTTCTTTTTTCATCATAGATACCAAAACTATGCCCAAAGAAACTGCCATCTACATAGTAATTTTTATTAGGAATATTCAAGTCGAATTTAGGTCTAAAACTGAATAATCGCTTTATTTCAGCAATTTCTTGATTTTGCTGATCATAAACAAAATATTTAGGCAGAAATGTTAGTACTTTTCGTTCTGATCTCAATAACACTTCACCATTTTGATTAGTTAGTTCAAGTTTATTCTTTAAACTAATAAACTTTCCTTTAATCTCATAGAGAACATTTTGATTTTCATCCATAATTCTGAACTTATCTTTGAAAGAAAAAACCTTTTGTTTGATATAAAATTTCATTTTAATCCCGTATAATTAAATCATCTAAAGAGATGTTTAATTATTACTCCTTTCATCCTTTAGTTTATATCACTCAACTCTGAGTGATATAATATAACCACACTGTGGATTTGTCTCTATTTTATTATACTGCATCAGTGCAGTATTTAGGGTGACTCACCCTATATCTTTAATTATACATCAATGACTCCAAAAATCTATTCAAATTAAAAAAACAACCTAGTTATGTAACTAAGTTGTCAAATGTTTAATAATAATATAAATTTAAGATCAATTTGAAGATTTCTTATTTTGATTCCTGGCATCATATTTAGAATAATTCTTAGGTTGTGTTTTATCAGTCTTTTTCTTTTTTTGGGTAAAAGATGATTTACTGTAACCATAACTATAATTACTAGAACTTTTAGTTTTTTTAGGAGTGTTTTGTTCCTTTGGTTGATAAGATGTATTACTTGTAGTAGGTAAAAAATAATGGTCTTTAACTACAGGAATGTACATTTTGATGTGTCTTTGAATATCTTGTAATAATTTTGTTTCTTCTTCTGAGCAAAATGAAATAGCAAAACCACCTAATCCAGCACGTCCAGTTCTTCCCATTCTATGGATATATGTCTCAGGAACATCCGGTAAATCAAAGTTGATTACATGAGATAGCTCATCAATATCAATACCTCTGGCAGCGATATCTGTCGCAACTAAAACTCTAAGATTCTTAGCTTTGAACTGAAATAAAGCTTCTTGTCTAGCGCCTTGTGATTTATTTCCGTGAATTGCTTCAGAACGGATTCCAGCTTGAATTAAACTCTTAACAATTCTGTTAGCACCGTGTTTTGTTCGAGAAAAAACTAAAACGGATTTCATTTCTTTATTTTGTAAAAGATGAATCAATAAATCAGTCTTCTTCTTTCTATCAACAAAATAAATAGATTGGATAATCTTATCAATCGTCGCTTCTTCTGGAGAAACTTGAATTCTTTCCGGTTGATTCAAAATTTCTGAAGCCAAACTCATAATAGCCTTTGGCATAGTAGCTGAAAACAGCATTGTTTGTCTTTCCTTTGGAACCATGGCAACAATCTTTTTAACATCTTTGACAAATCCCATGTCGAGCATTCTATCAGCTTCATCAAGTACCAAGATTGATACTTTAGCAAGTGTAAGTTTTTTCTGTTGGATTAAATCAAGTAGTCTTCCCGGTGTCGCAATCAAAATATCAATACCTTGATTTAAGATCCTGATTTGTTTTGATTGATTGACCCCGCCATAGATAACTGTTGTTCGCAAATCTAGATTTTTACCATACTCTTTAAAGTTATCATGGATCTGTAATGCTAATTCTCTTGTTGGGGCAAGTACCAAAGCTTTAATTACACGAGACGATTTTTCTTTTTGTTTTTCTAGATAAAGATTTTGTAGTATTGGAATCGCAAAAGCTGCTGTTTTACCTGTACCCGTCTGTGCGCTTCCTAAAATATCTTTTCCTTGTAACAATAATGGGATTGATTCAGTTTGAATTGGTGTTGGTTCTTCGTATTCCTTTGTTTGTAAAGCTTTTAAAATTGGTTCGATAATTTGTAACTCTTGAAATGTCATTAATTTGATTGCTCCTTCTTTTTTAAAGATGTCATACATTCAATCAAATTAATCCTATTCTATGAATATACAATTCTTAATACCGAACAATCATACCACAAATAGTGTCAAATGTAACGATATTTCACTCCAAAGATGCATATAACATCATTTAAATGAAATTTATTCATAAAAATCCATAAATAAAAATAAGACACAACATTAAATCTAGAAAAATGTTGTGTCTTTTCATTTAAACAATTACATATTGTTAAATTTTCTTATTTAATACCAAAGAATCACAATATGGTTTATAACCAATTTTTAGGTAAATACTATTAGAAGTTGGATTTGATAAATCTGTGTATAATGTAACTGTTTCTTTATCTTTTAAGATTAATCTAGTTAGATTTTCAACAAGCATTGTCGCATAACCTTGTCTTCTTAAGTTTAATGGCGTGTAGACATAACTTATTGTTTCACACTTTTCTGTTGGCCTTGTTCTAGATGCCATTGATAGCAAAATATTATCGTCCTCCAAGACATATAATGTTTGACCATCCAACAATCTTCTTAAAGTTTTATTACTTTCTTCTATTGGGATTTTTCCTTCAACTTCTTGTATAAAACCATTAGACCAATGCTTTAAACCTTCAAAATCTCGGTCATTAGCTAATCTAATTTTTCCTTTAATCTTTGTTTCACTAATAATCTTTTTGCATGAGTAAATTCTTTGATTCATATCGATATACATTTCTTTTCCCGTTAATTCTTTATATACTTTATTGTAGATCAAAGCCGTTTCTTTTTCGCTGACAATTCCGGGATAAGGAACTTCAAGCATATGCCTAACTAATTCTTTGTATACGTCAGATTCTAATGTGTTAGCTGATATAATTAGATTTTTTCCAGCTAAAACACCGAGTAAGATTCTATCTTCAATGATTGAAGAAACAAAATGTGACTCATCATCATTAAATCTTCTAGCAATGCCTATTATTAAACCATTCTTGATTTCGTCACTCATCAAGAACTCCAAATTATGTTTTAAAAAATCATCATTGCTTTTATAAACTTTTATCATAATATTAAACCTCTTTTTTATACTACTCTATATCATCATCAAGATATCTTAAAAACTGTTCTTTGTTATTTAAAAACTGTTTTAAAAGTTGAATGCTTTCGATATCGTCATATTCAGTTTTGATAAACTGATTATTTTTTATTTCGAAGATCAAAGCATTAGGAATTGCTGATATTACCGGTGAGTGCGTTGCGATAATAAATTGACAACCTCTTTTTACTGCATTAATTATCATTGCGGTCAAAGTCAATTGATTTTGAACAGATAATGGTGTTTCAGGTTCGTCGAGAATGTATAATTGATTATCTTTAATCCTTGAGGCAAAGAAATCAAGATATGATTCTCCATGAGATGATTTTGCTAAATCTTTTGAATACATGTTTTCTAGTTCAGAGATTGTTTTTATATAAGGAGACTTTGCCATCAGTTTTGCGTAGTCTGATTTGTCTTTATATTCTATGTTAACTTTATTAATATTTTCTTTTGATTGGAATATTTCATTTTTAACATAATCAATATAGTTGATGAAAGTAAGACTCTCAAAGAAGAAACCTTTTATCTTACCTAAACTCGGTGTTAAAGAAATCGTTTTATTATCATACTCATCTTCTTTATAATAATCTGGAAGTTGAATTTTAAACAATGATAATTTCGCTTGTAATAATTTCAATAAAGACGACTTACCGCTGCCATTTTCACCTAAAAACAATGTCACTGGAGCATTGACATCTAAATTAATGACATTTTGAAATAAACCCAAATTAAATGGATATTGATTATTATTTTGAGGTGTTATTTTAATTGTTTCCAGTAGCATTCAATCTTCTCCGTTTTTTTAAGTTAAATCTTTTAAATAATACTTTTAATTTCTCAATATTTTATCTAAAGTTCTTCCTTTAGCAAGTTCATCAATGAGTTTATCTAAATATCTAATGTTTTGCATAGTCGTTTCATCAATTTCTTCAACTCTTACACCGCAAACCACACCCTTAATAAGGTTTCTAGCAGGATTAAGTTTAGGTGCGTTTAAAAAGAATTTTTCAAAGTTAGTTTCTTCGATAATTATTCTTTCTAAATCAGCAACAGTATATCCTGTTAACCAAGTGATAATTTGATCAACTTCAGATTTAGAACGATTCTTTTTTTCTGCTTTCACTATGTACATTGGATAAACCCGAGCAAAACTCATGGTGTATATTTTTTGATTCTTCATTTATTTTCTCCATAAACTATAAATATAAATTTTAATTTACTTCAGAATATTTATATGTTTCGACAATTCTTGAATATAGTGTTAAAGGATAAACACCGTCATGACTTTCACCAACAATTATTCTTGACATATCACTGCCTTTTGTAATTCTTGTCACACCAGTTTTTATCAAAATATTCTTCAATTCTTCAAATTGAGAATTGTCTGTAAGAAGGCCGACAGTTTGTAAGTGATTTTTATAAGGTTTCAATTGATGAATTATTTGGTTTTTAGGCAACATCTTAATCCAAATGCTTCTAAACATCATTGAAAGTTCCAGTTTAGAGTCGTCAGATGTCATTACACTGATACCGTCTTTTTTCCAAATCTTCTTCTTACTATCTTTTGCTTCCAATTCTTCATAATAAAGTTGAAGCGCATTTTTACTTTTCATACCATAAGGGACAGGCTTATGCTTCTTATTTGCTTCAGCGAAGATGTTAAAGTATCTTTCAGCAAACTTATCTAATTCTTCCCTAGAATCAGTATCAACAAATATTCCTTGGGCTGATGAACATAGTACTTGATCAGTCATAGCCATATGATGAGCAAGACCTTCTAAATCTTCATCACTTGCATCAAGTGTAGCATAAGCAAAAGAAAGTTTATGACCCCATTCAATAATTTTTGTTGTTACAGTCGCCATTGAACGAGCAGCCTTAATAGCTCCATCTCCACCCCAAACAACTATAGCATCAGCAATTTCCGCAAAATATTTAAGAGTTTCAATTTCGGTTGATGGAACATCAAAGACATAGATATAGGGTTTAATTTTCGGTTCGATTTTTATTAGTTCTGATAAAAGTTTAACGGAAACACCTCTATCGCCTGATGGTAATTTTAAAATATTGATATTACCGGCTAAAAGCCCTTCGATTACTGAATAGGCAGGTAATGCATCAACATTTCCAGCTGCTATATGGAATAATATGCCAAGAGGATATCTTTTTTTAATATTTTCATCATCTAAATCACTTATTGCATCATAATCTTTCCCAAGCTCAATTTCTACTTTTTTAAGCAATGATGGTTTTTCAAACATCGGAAGATGGGTTAAAAAGTAATCATAGGGAATATCAAACTCTTCTAATAACGGTAAAATTAAATCATTATACATCCCGCTTTTTACTTGTTGAGCCAATTTATCACACGCATCTATCACTTCATTTATTGACAAGCTTTCTTCATTAGCTAATGTGTCGTAACAATCCTGTCTCAATGTTTTTAACATATGTTTTTGTTGGTGATTCTCGAAAATGTTTCCTTGATATAAAATCATCTTTTCTACTCCTTCAACAGTTCTTCTGCGCCTTGTGCGCAGGTTGTGATATCTTTAATCCCTACACGACCGATAATTTCTAGCCATGGTGATTTCTCTCCGCAAATACACCCTTCATGTAATACACCTAAATCATCAGTCATAACCGACAATAAAGGCGTACCTTCAACCATTGGGGTAATCAAGTTTATCAAACCGATTTGACCGTTTTTCACTGGCTTAAATGTTTCTGGATCTCTAATAATTACCCGAGAATAAACAGGAACATGAAAGTGATGGTTCCTACAATCTGTATAAAGAATTGGATGTTCTACAGCTCCAAAAAATTCAACGCAATTTTCTTCATCTATTCCTAGCACATCTTTAACAAGTCGATAAAACTCAAACTTATCGACTTTTTCAGCATAAAACTGTTTCCAACCACCACCTAAAGTAATCTTCGATCCTTTAGGCATTTGTAGTTTTATTCCTTCCGCTTCCATTTCTTTTAATAAAAAATACGTATAAGCCGGAAATCCAATCGTTCTGATGGGCGAATTCTTTTTTGCGGCTTTAATCATTTCTTGTTTAATTAATTCTAGATCAACTTCATAACCCGTCTTTGTCCATCTAATTCCATAGACTCTTTTTTTAGCTGGTGCAACATAGGTAAATCCATAAGCTGTTTTCATTATTCCCGCTTGTGAATGCTTTGTCGGTTGATAACCGAATATTAAATAAGTCACAGGTCTAATCGACCACAACTTATGATAACTAAAAATCCTTCTTACCATTTGAAATCCTCGCCAGAGGTCACCGATGCTCATTGCTATTTTACTTCTAAAACCCGTTGAAGTCCCCGATGAAGTAGCTTTAATTGGCATTTTCCATAATGGTTTAGAAAACAATTCATGATGTTTGAAATAAAGAGTTGGTAAAAACGGAATATTAATAACATCTTCCATTGTTTTAATTTGATAAGGATCAAACTCAGCTTCATCTAAAATTCTTTTATAGTCTTCACAATTTTGGTAATGATGAATTGCATTTTCTCTCATTGCCTTGATAAACAAATCATCCGTTTTGCTGAAATCGTAAATTTTTTTAGTTCTAAATAATTTTCTGACATATCTTCTTTTCATTAGAGCTCCCATCAAAGCTATTTTTCTATCAAATCGCTACATAAAAATTATATTACTTATTCATTATATTATATTTGCTTGATAATTAGGACAACAGAACAAAAATTAGTAACAAATTTTTCTTACCATTTAGTTTTCATATGACTATAATTTTATCAAATTATATGTTAAAATATTTTTACTGAGGTGATGAAATTGAGAATTGGAATAATCGGACCTATCGGCAGTGGTAAATCAACTCTATCCCATCTACTGTCTTCATACTATAATGTACCAATGGTAAAGGAACCTGTAGAAGGTAGCCCTTTCTTACCGTTGTTTTATGCTGATAAAAAGAAGTTTTCCTTTATAAGCCAATGTGCATTTTATAGCGAATTGTTTTTATCCTTATGGAAAACAAAAGATGAAAAATTCTTAATCTGCGATTCAACAATGTTTTCTAATTTAGTTTTTACGGAATTACTAAAAAAAGAAGGCATGATGACAGATGAAGAGGTGGAATTAACTTATAAAGTCGCTGAAGCACATATGAAACTAATCCCTGATTTAGACATTCATATAGTTTTGGTTCGTAATGAAGAAAGTTTATTTGATAATATTAGAAAAAGGTCTCGTCATTTAGAAAAAGACCAATACGATTATTTAAAGTTCCACTATAAAAACTATTCTACCGTTCTTGAAAGTATCTTTAAAAAATATAATATTCCAAAGGAAAAAATCTTATATTTAAAAGTAGATGATATGTTCAATCAATTACACTTTAATGAATTGGTTTTACAAATTGAAGAGCAATACAATAGATCTGCTTTTCAACAACAATCTTTATCTTTATAAAATGATCAAAGTAAAAAAAGAGAAATTGCAAATATTTCTCTTTTTTGATTATTATATAACTCATAAATAATATGCTCACTATTCGGTTTCTAAAACCAAAATATTTTCATTATTGTTTCTCTTAACAATAGCTTTGTGAATAAAGTAAAGGTATGGCAATCCAAGATTTGTTTCTAATAAAGAATTAATGATTAAAGGATTCCAATCAAGTGGTCTAATACCATAAATAAGTAATACTGCTTCCCATGAAAATTGAACAAGAATTCCTATAAACAATAATTTTAATATTGGTATTCTATCATTTTCTTCATTTAAATTTTTTATAATTACAATAGCATAACCAACAAATAATATTAAAGCCATATATCCATGATAACTTCCAGTACCTCTTGATATTTGAATGATAGGAAAATTACTACCGAAACTTTGTGATATTAATCCAAGAGCAAGCCAACTAATAACTATCAGCAACGACCATTCAAATATGCGCTTATCTTTATCTAAAAATAACCATATCCAGACAAAATTAGTAAAGCCATAACTTGTAGAAAGCCATAAAAGAAAAAGAAATGTATTAGCTCCAACTACTTCTCTTGTTCCCAATAACAAATAAAAGATACCATAGTCAACAATAAAATAGATTATTGCTCCCGCAACACCAAATAGAAATGCTTTATTCTTTTTAAAGCGTAAAAGCATATATCCTAAAAATGTTAAGAATCCAATGTCTAAAAGTATATATAAGAGATTCAATTCCCTTTCAACTTGATAATCCATTTTTTCACTCCTAGTTTTAGTGATTTTTTTATCCGACTTTTCTTAGTTCCATTTTTTCAATAAAATTGTTTTTCTAATATATATCTTAAACAACAATTATTTGTGATAAAGCTCCTTGTATCATTTTTAATTGCAACTTATTATATTTCCTTTATATAATCTCTTCTAGCATAGATTACTCTAACAATGTTGATGAGTTCTTTGTCTTCATCATATAAATAAACAATTATAAAATTATCTACAATTGACTTTCTTAAATAATCATTATCTAAACCAGAAATCACTATCAATGGTTATGCTTTTGAAAACATGCATATATCTTTGAACTTAGCTTCAAATTTTTCAATTAATCCTAACGCAGATTCAGGGTTAACTAAATCTACCAATATATAATGAAAAATATTCTCTAAATCCAATTTAGCTTTTGGTAATAGTTTATAACTTCTTTCCATACTTTGATTTCATTTCACTAATAAACATTGGGCCATCAGTTTTTAAATCATCCATGTCTATATCTTTCAAAGAATCGTTAATCATCTTCACAATTTGGTTTTTAGCAATTTCTCTTTCATAGACTTCAACGCTCATTAAAACCATAGATCCATAACCGTTTTTTGTAACAAAAACCGGTTCATCACTTTCCTCTACAAATTTGGAAATGTTTGCCGTATTCTTTAATTCATTTATTGGGATAATCTTTGGCATATTAATCACCTCTCTTATTCTGGTATAATTATACCATAATTTATTTATTTTGTGAATTTCAAATCATGTTTATTAAATATTTAATAGTTTATTTGATTTATTTAACGATTTTGGAAAATCAATGAACAAAATATCAGAATCCGGATAAGCAAACTCTAGTTCTTCAACTCTTATTTTATTAATTCTATCTAAATTTATTTAGCCGTTTTTTTCATTTTCAATATCGAACATTTCTTCTAGTCTCTCAAAACTAATTTTTGCATGTTGATACTCTTGCCCCAATTTTAAGAAATATTCGGAATAAGATAAACACATATTAGTATAAAATGTTATTAGTATAAATTCACCGATAGTAATTGTTTGAACTTTGAACTTTTTAAGATTACTATGTCACACATAGCAATCTTAAACAAGTGTATTTTTGACAAGTAACAGAATTCTTTACATGTAACTGCTTTCAAAGATTAAACCGACTGTAGCAGTAATTTAACACTAAAAAGTAATATGCCTTCGAAAAATTAAAAGCTAGAGTTTTTTTATATAAACAAAATCCATCTCACCGGCGAAAATGATTAGAACCACTTAAAAAATATATAATAAAACTAAATACATTTTTAAGAGTGAAACAGTTTTTAGATTTTTTTGAAGACCACAAAAGATTTCCTTACCCTATTGACACACCGAATTATATTATGATAAAATTTAAATTGACCAATATGGTCAAAGAGGTGAATAGATGCAGAAAAAAAATCCAGAAGTGAATCCAGAAAAATTGAAAGCAATAGTTGATGCTGCTTGTTATGAGTTTGCCAAAAAAGGTTATGATTTAGCTTCTACTAATGAAATTACAAAAGCTGCTGGTATATCAAAAGGACTGCTATTTTACTATTTTGAATCTAAACAGAAACTTTATAATTACTTGATATCTCTTGCCTTGAAAAAACTATGGGATTTCCATAATAAAGTTGATAAAAATGAAACTGATGTATTTAGGTATTATGAAAAAATGGCACAACTACAACTAGAGTTATTCAAAAAAAGTAAAAGCTTGTTGGTTTTTATGGGAACCATTCCTAAGAAAGAGATGTCTTTACTATCAAAACCATTACAAGATGAAGTTTATAAACTGCTATTTTCAATCCAAACACTAAAAGATATTACAAATCATCCTGAAAAAATAAACTTAACTTTGTTTAGAAGTGATTTAGATGGATTTGAAATTTTATTGATTATCGACTATGCAATAAAAGGTTATGAAGCAAAACTCACAAAATGCATGCACAGTATTGACATCACAGAAACAAATTTTGAAGAAGTGATGGAAGACTTTCGTAAGTTTTTGCAATCATTAAGAAAAGTGTTTTATAAAAAGGAGAGAATTTGATTATGAATATTATTGAACTGAACAACGTAACAAAAACATTTGGTAAGGTAACTGCTCTTGATAATATCTCGTTAAATGTTGAAAAAGGCAAGGTATATGGTTTTATAGGACCAAACGGAGCTGGTAAAACTACAACAATTAGGATAATGCTAGGGATTTTAAAACCAGATAAAGGCGAAGCGAAATTGCTTAATAAAGATACTTGGATTGATGCAGTGGATATTCACAAACACATTGCTTATGTTCCTGGTGAAGTTTCACTTTGGCCAAATCTAACTGGTGGTGAAGTGGTTGACTTTTTTTCAAAACTCAAAGGAAATAGTAATAAGGAAAAGAAAGAAGAATTATACAGCAAGTTTGATTTGGATCCGTCGAAAAAATGCCGAACTTATTCCAAAGGAAACCGGCAAAAAGTTGCTTTGGTCGCCGCTTTGGCAAGTGATGCTGAAATCTATATTTTTGATGAACCAACAAGTGGTCTAGACCCATTGATGGAAAAAGTTTTCCAAGAATATGTTTACGAACTTAAAAAACAAAACAAAACCATATTCTTGTCATCACATATTTTAAGTGAAGTTGAAAAACTTTGTGATGTTATTTCTATCATTAGAGAAGGCAAAATCGTTGAAACTGGCAGTTTAAATGATTTCCGCCATCTAACCCGCTCTCAAATTACTGTTGAAACCAAAGACGAAATAAAAGATTTACATTTACAAAAGGGAGTATATGACATTGAAACTGTCGGTTTAAAAACCACCTTTCAATTGGATAGTTATAAGTTTGGAAACATTATCAAATTCATAAGCAAGTACGACATAACAAAACTTGAAAGCGCACCACCTACATTAGAAGACTTATTCATGAGACATTACGAAAAGTAGGTGAGATGAGTGAGAAAACAATATTTTTACAATGTTTGGAAGATGACTAAGTTCATTTTTAAACGCGATAAAATAAGATTGTTAATTTGGGTCTTAACTTTAGTTCTTTTCGATATGATGGTTTTACCAAGCATGAACACAATGTATCCAGATCAAGCTGCTAGAGATTCCTTTAGATTAGTATTGGAAAATCCAGCTATGATTGCAATGTTCGGCAAAGGATATGGACTTGAAAATTATACCTTTGGCGCATTTTATGCACACATGATGTATTTATGGTTGGGTTTGTTCAATGGTGTTATGGCTATTATGATAGTTCCTAAATACTTGCGAGGTGATGAGGAAGAAGGTCGCTATGAAATGATTAGATCTTTACCTGTTGGCCGTAATTCAAATCTACTCGCGTCCATGATCGTAATTATCATTACTTTTACATCCTTCATAATTTTTAAATTTTTGTCATTAATTGTTTTGGGAATTGAAACGATTGATTTTGCAGGAACATTGAACTATTCAATTGGTTTAGGTCTAATTGGAATTTTGTTTGCAATGATTGTTGCGGCAATCTCGCAAATGTATCAAAGCAACCGAACGGTGATGGGGGTTAGCTTCTTTGTTTTTCTAGGGCTTTACATCATGTTTTCTATTGGCATCCTTTCTTCGAAAGTCTTGTTATGGTTATCGCCGTTTCAATGGTTATTACATTCCCAACCTTTTGTTAACAATATTTATTGGCCATTAATGATTATCATTTTAGTATCGATAGTCCTTGCAATTTTAGCTCTCTATTTAAGTAGTAAAAGAGACCTCGATGCAGGATTATTCAAACAAAAAACAAAAGCGCATAAAACAAAAGAATATATAAAAAGACCTTTTGGTTTTGCTCTTAGACTTAATAAAACAATGATTATAGGTTGGTTGGTGGCTTGCTTAATTCTTGGTGCCTCATATGGATCTATTTTCGGCGATTTAGAATCTTTCCTTGCAGGAAATGAAATGCTGGCTAATATTTTACCGCCTGATTCGGAATATCCAGCAGCGGTAATATTCATGGGAGTTATTGTGATGGTAATGGGAATTTCTTCGACGATTCCAGCAGTGTTGGTAATGAATAAAGTTGCTACTGAAGAAAAAAAAGGTAGAATGGAAATTATATTCTCTCATCCAGTTAGTAAAAAAGAAATTGCTTGTAGTTACTTTAAAATCGCTTTAATAACGGGAATTTTAGCTATGTTCGTATCAGCTCTTGGACTTTATCTAGCTTCTTCTACCGTTATGGATGATAACATTGCTTTTAGCATTATGTTAAAAGCTATTATGGTTTATATTCCTTCACTGATTTTGTTGTTAGGCTTATCACTCTTATTGACAGGCTTAATCCCAACTAAAATTTGGATTGTTTGGCTTTATATCGGTCTTGGTTTCTTTGTTGTTTATATTGGTCAGATATTGGGATTAAGTGAAACCATTACAAAATTAACACCATTTGGATATGCTCCACAAATTCCAGTTGACGAAATGAACTGGATTACGCAAATCATAATCACTTTTGTTGGTCTTGTTCTAGGTTATCTTGGTCTTATCAAATATCAAAAACGCAATAGCTTGTAAATTGACAGAAAAAATCATAAAAATATATTTTATCTATTTGAATATTTAAATTACAGAAAAAGAAGGAGTTGTAACATGAGTAAGCAAACTCGAACAATCATATCTTTTGTTTTTACCATCATCGTTTTGATTGCCGTCGGTGTCATAATCCTAACTCCACTAAAAGGACCGAACATTACAGTAAATACTGAGACAAGCCAATTGGAAATTGGCGGCTTGTTATATTCCAAAACAATTGATATCAACATCGGTGTCCAAATAGAAATGGTTAGTCCAAAAGAGATTCTACTTAGAACAAACGGCTCTTCTATCGGAAATGTTCGATCTGGTTATTTCACCATAGAAGAAAATCAAGCCGTATACCTTAATTTAGGAGATTATAAACTGAATTGGATTGAAATCATTGATAGAGACAAGTATTATTATATTAATTTGAAAACTGAAACAGAAACAACTGAGATATATAATGATTTGTTAGAATTAAATCCTTAATTTACCAATTTCTTATTGTATTCACTAAGAATCACACATCTATAAAAGAAGAGAGAATACCGTGCATTCTCCCTTCTTTATTATTTAATTCGCTTTTTAAACTGGTAATATGAAAACAATTCTTTAAAAATAAGTAAAAGTAGGTCAGTCGAACTGATGGTTAATTACCTTTTACTTGTCAATCTATAAAGCTTAAATTTATTTCTACTAAAAGAAACCGAACTTATCCGCCACCAACAAAATGCGTAATTATGATATCCTCACCATCTTCAATGAGTGAATCAAAACCATAATAATTAATTGGCTTTCCTTTATAAAATACAACACAATATCTAAAACTAGATTTTTTAATATTCGGATATTTATTTATTATTTGGTTAATAATGTCGTTGATACTACCAGGCTCAACAAATTCTTCTGTAATATTATAATTGCTTCTTAACAGGCTATAGAAAGTTACTTTAACCATGTTTGTTATCTCCCAATTTTATAAGAACATTCTCTAATAAATCTATGAAAAGAATATTATCAAGCACTATTTTTGAACTGTTTTTGATCATTTTTATAAACTCACTTACCATATAAGAAGCTACAACATTAGCTACAAATGGTGGGTTTAACATATCATCTTCAAGTCCTTTATCTTCGTTTCTATACAAATCTTCAATCAAGGTACATTTTGGGCTAATCCATCCCACTTGTCCATACCATCCACCACATGAACCATGGAGTAAAGGTATCTCTAATTGATTTGATAATTTTGACAGATAGATTTTTGCTTCTATATTATCAACACAATCAATCATATAGTCTCCTAAAAGATTAGAGACATCTTGAATTCTTTTTTTAACAATCTTTATAGATACGTTAGGATTTATTTTTTTTAGTTCTTTTGAAATAACATCTACTTTATATTTTCCAATGTTATTCATGTTAGAAAATAGTTGTCGATTCAAATTAGACTCACTAAAACGATCGAAATCTACTAATGTCATTCGTTGAACACCTAATCTAACTAGTTGATTAACAACATTTCCACCTAGACCACCCAAACCAATAATGATGATTTCTATCTCTTGAAGTTTCAATAAATCTTGGGTATTTAAGACCCCCATATTCATTTTATATCGTATAGGAACTTTCACATTAATTCACCTTAATCCTTCATTTCAATCAAATTAATAATTTAATTGACCCTATATTGACATTATATCACGAATGATTTTAAACATTAGAAAAGATTATGATTAAACTAAAACCTTTAAATGGGCTTTGTTACGCAGTTCATATTAAACGTACAATTATTAATGATTCGGCTCGTTATACCATTTATATTTGAACCATGTTATAAATTGTTTTTACTCTAAAAGAATTTATTTTTCTCTAACTATATATGTCTATATCTTTTCTGTCCTATTTATCGTCACCTTTCCATGCGAAAAGAAATGTCGATGAATGACAGAGACACCCCAAAAAAAATTTTCACGAAATCAAATAAAAAATGCATGCAAATCGCATGCACTTTTCCAATTATTTAAATACAAGAAAAAATCGATTTAAACAAGTGACTATTGCGGCAATGAATAGTAAGTTAATACTACTTTCATATTCATCGGATCATAAATTATCATTTGTTCTTGGCTGTTCAAGACGGCTACTTGGTTTGAATTCAGTTCTTTAATCACGCTATACATTTCTTGTTTCGACGGATATTGGATGGTGAATTCTTCAATATCAACATCGTCTGTTTGATGTTCAATCATCTTGTTTTTATTCCACTGATTAAAACCCAAATGATGGTGGTATTGATGGAAAGACATAAAAACTGCGTGTCCCATATTCAATGTGATATCAAGTCCTAACAATTTGTAGAACTCACCCATCTTTTGTGCATCTTTTGTTTTTAGATGCAAATGCCCAATGGTTACATCCATTTCTAAAGTTTTCGGTGTTTTAATTCCTTCAACTAGTTTTTCTATATTAAGAGGTAAAGTATCCATCTTGATTGCATTGTTTACATAATTCCAGTAAGAATCAGCTACATCGGCATAGACTTCTATTCCATTACCGTCAGGGTCACTAAGATAAAACGCTTGACTGACAAGATGATTGCTAGCTCCATCTATCATTAGATTTTGCTTTTGTTGATACAAGAACCATTTTGCTAATTCTTCCATTGATTCTAGCAAAAAGGCTACATGATACAATCCTTCAGTAAAGAGATTTTTCTTATC
>DDWA01000008.1 GCA_002345425.1 Caryophanales bacterium UBA2298
TTTACAATTTTGAGTTGCCTCATTAGCGGATTTTCTAATATTATGACGATATTCATCCAATAGATATAAATAAAGAGCTAACTTAGAATCAAAATAAATATAAAAAGTACCGGCCGCAACTTTTGCTTTAGAGATAATATCATTAATCGAAGTAGAATTATAACCGGCTTTTCCATATAAATACTTACCAGCTTTAATTATTTTTTTAAAAGATTTTAAACCAACTTTAGTTTTTGGTAAACGGAATTCACTGTTCTTCATTTTATCACCGTTTTAATTGTAATTTAATTATTGATAAAAAACAAGTGATTTTATGAAAATATTTACATGAATAAAGATTCATAACTTTATAATTTTGTAAAGGGTTTCAGATAAATAACTGGCAAGTCGCTAGATTTGGCTTTATTTTAACAAAAACAAAGTTTAAAGCCCATATATAGCCTTTTAATTTTTTTATGATAATTAAGTGAAAGCGCTTGACATTTATAGGTAACTTTGATTATAATTAGTTTGAAATGTGAAAGTTTATTCATATTTATTAAATAAAATTTTATAGGAGGTATTTTAGAGTGGGTAAAAAAGTTTATATTGTCGGTGCTAAAAGAAGTCCTATCGGCTCTTTTTTAGGAAGCCTGAAGGATGTTCATGCTGCAGATATGGGATCACAAGTATTAAAGGTTTTACTGGAAGAAACAAAAGTTCCAGTTGATAAGATTGATGAAGTTATCGTGGGGAATATTTTACCGGCTAATTTAGGTCAAGGTATTGCTAGACAAATTTCAATTAAAGCAGGAGTTCCAGATACTGTTCCAGCGTACTCCTTGAATATGGCTTGCGGAAGCGGTATGAAAGCAATTATGAATGCTTATAGTAGCATCATTGCTAATCATGCAGAATTAATCGTTGCTGGTGGCGTTGAATCAATGTCAGGTGCACCTTACATGATTCCTGCCAGTGTTAGAAGCGGGAAAAAAATGGGTAACTTCGAAATGGTTGACCATATGGTTTATGATGCGTTGACTGATGCTTTTGGTAATATTCATATGGGTATTACTGCAGAAAACATTGTAAATAAACATAATATCACTAGAGAAGAACAAGATGACTTTGCTTATAAGTCTCAACAAAAAGCAATAAAGGCTATCGACTCTGGCAGATTTAAAGATGAAATCGTACCGATAGTAATTAAAGCTAGAAAAGGTGATGTAATCTTTGAAAATGATGAATACCCAAATAGAACTACTACTCCAGAGGTTTTAGCAAAACTTAGACCGGCTTTTGTAAAAGATGGTTCAGTTACTGCTGGTAACTCTTCAGGAATTAATGATGGTGCATCATTTACCATCATTGCTAGTGAAGAAGCGGTAAAAAAATATAATCTTGAAGTTTTAGCCGAAGTTATTGCTATCGGTCAAGGTGGAGTTGATCCTAACTATATGGGTCTAGGACCAGTTGCTGCGATTAGAAATCTATTGGATCGCTTTAATATGAAACTTGACGATATGGAATTAATAGAACTTAACGAAGCTTTTGCTGCACAAGCAATTGGTGTTGTGAAAGAATTAGTTCAAGAACATAAAGTTAGCGAATCAGCTTTGTATGAAAAGACAAATGTCAATGGTGGAGCAGTTGCCTTAGGACACCCAGTTGGTGCTTCAGGTAATAGAATAGTCGTTACATTACTACACGAAATGATAAAAAGAGATAATCATTTAGGTTTAGCTAGTTTATGTATCGGTGGCGGTATGGGTACCGCTTTAGTCTTGAAAAGAAAGTAAAGGAGAAAAACTATGAAATTAAAAGATAAAATTGCAGTAGTAACTGGCGGAGCTAAAGGCATTGGCGCTGAAATCGCTAAAGCTTTTGCTAAAGAAGGCGCAACCGTTTTAGCTGTTGATATGGGTGAAATGACTTATGAAATGGATAATGTTATTTACTATCAATTAAACATTACTGATACTGAAGGTTGTAAAGCTTTCTATGATGAAATAGTTGAAAAATTTGGAAGAATCGATATTCTTGTTAACAACGCTGGTATTACTAGAGACGCAATGACAAGAAAAATGACAGATGAAATGTGGAATGCAGTTATCAATGTCAATTTAAAAGGTATATTTAATTTAGTTAGATATATTGGGCCGCAAATGGAAAATATCGGTGGGGGATCTATTATTAATATATCTTCAGTTGTTGGAGTGTTTGGCAATATCGGTCAAGCAAATTACGCAGCAACAAAAGCAGGAGTAATAGGTTTAACAAAAACTTGGGCGAAAGAATTTGCGAGAAAAGGTGTTCCTGTAAGAGTAAACGCTATTGCTCCAGGATATGTTATGACTGATATCTTAAAAACTGTACCACAAGATTTATTAGATCAATTTGCTGCACTTACAATGCTTAAACGTTTAGGTCAACCTGAAGAAATTGCTAAAGTTGCACTTTTCTTAGCTAGCGATGATGCATCATATATAACTGGACAAACTATCCAAACTGATGGTGGAATGAGACTATAATTTAAAAAGAAAGATGTGATTATATGAAAAAGCCAACTGTTGGAATTGTTGGTACAGGTATATATTTACCAAAAGAATATATGACTGCTAAAGAAATCTCTGAACAAACCAACGGAGTTTGGGCTGAAGATGCGGTCATTGAAAAATTAGGAATTGTTAAAAAAACAATTCCTGGTGAAAATGACGGAACACAAGAAATGGGTGTTTTGGCTGCTTTTAATGCTTTAGAAAACACCGGTGTTGATCCTAAAGATATCGATATTATTATCTGTGTTGGCGAAGAATGGAAAGAATATCCATTAACAACCAGTGCACTTTATATTCAAGATAAAATCGGCGCAGTCAATGCCTGGGGCATTGATGTTGCTAATCGTTGTTGTACTACTGTATCAGCGATGAAAATGGCGAAAGACATGTTGATTGCTGATGATGAAGTTAATATTGTGATGGTTGTCGGCGGTTATCGAAATGGTGATTTTGTTGATTATGCCGATAAAGATATGTCGATGATGTACAATTTAGGTGCTGGTGGCGGAGCGATTATTTTAAAGAAGAATTATAATAAGAATTTACTTCTTGGTTCTCACATTATCGCTGATGGTTCTTTAGCCAGAACCGCAGGGGTGGAAATCGGCGGAACTGAAAAACCAATTACCCATGATAACTTAGAAGAAGCTAAAAAGTCTTTAAGACTCATGGAACCTAAAAAGATGAAAGATCGTCTTAATGAAGTATCGATGCCTAATTGGTTCATGTGCATCGATAAGGCTTTAGAAAAAAGTAATCTTGAAAGAAAAGATATCGATTATTTGGCTATTCTTCATATTAAAAGATCAGGTCATCAATATATGCTTGATGAGTTAGGTTTAACAGCAAATCAAAGTATTTATTTGGAAGACTATGGACATATCGGTCAAGTCGATCAAATTTTATCTTTACATAAAGCTCTCGAAGAAAGAAGAGTTAAAAACGGTAGTGTAGTTTGTATGATAGCTGCAGGTATTGGTTATGTATGGGCTGCTAATATCATTAAGTGGGGTGAAGTATAATGTTTGATACTACTGGATTCTGGAAAGATATCTTTATCTTTATTCTAGTGTTGGTAGTTGTCTATACTTTACTTAAGACCTTTACTTTAAAATACTTCAAGAATAAAGATCGTGCAAAAACCGTTGGTTTAAATATCTTTTTAGTATTAGGAATATTGTATTTGTTCTATCGAATTTATCGAGTGATTTATGATAATTTCCCTGATTTTGCGACCATGTTTATGATGACGAATATCATCAATCAAACTTTGCAAGTCAGTGTTTTAGCGCTAGCAACAACTGGTATCGTTTTAATCTTTAAAACTTCCGCGACGACTAACTTCGCTCAAGGTATGATTGCAACATTTGGAGCTTTCCTATCAGCTAAAATGATTCAATACTTCACTTTGAACTATACGGATATGACAGTGACGACAATGGTTTTCTTGGCAATGATTGGCGGAGCGATAACAGCGTTTTTGTTCGGTGTTTTCGTTGATGCAGTTATTATTAGAAATTCAAAAGATAAATCACCTATCGGTAAACAGATGATAACAATGGGATTAGTTTTAGTACTGGCTGGCGCAATGCCTTTAATCTTTGGCAAGATTTTAATGCCAATACCAAAGATGTCTTACGAACCAAATATCGCTTTTAAATTATTTGGTATCGATTTATTCATTACGGTACATGCATATTACGCACTTATTATTACTGTTGTACTTTTAGTGATATTATTCTCAATGTTAAGATTTACAAAATGGGGACTTGGTGTTAGAGCTACAGCTTCCAATGAATTAGTAGCGGGAATGATGGGGGTTAATACTAAAGTTATTACTTCCATGAGTTGGGCGATTGCTGGACTATTAGGTGCGGTGGCTGCGGTAATGTTAACGCCAAACGCAACTAATGTCACGGTAGCGTTGATGACACCAACGCAAGTAAATGCGTTTATGGCCGCTATTTTAGGAAGTTTCTCTTCATTCTTAGGACCATTAGTCGCAGCCATATTAATCCCAGTATTAACCGGGTTATTGAGTTTGGTAGTACCTTTATGGCAGAATGCTGTAGTTTACCTGATTATCCTTGCGGTTGTATTGGTTAAACCGATGGGATTATTTGGTAAAAAGATTGCGAAGAAGGTGTAGATGATGATATGTAGAACTGAGGTCAGTAAAGATCGTAAAGCAAGAATCAAACAAATAACAAATCATCCTTATTTTGGTTTCTTTATCATCACCTTTTTAATGTTAATCGTTCAGTTGTTAAGAGTTGCTGGAGTTCCAGTGTCGAATACTTTAATAAGAGCTTTTGGAATCACGATGATTTATATTATCATTGCCTTAGGATTCAGTATTTTATTAGGATATGCGGGATTAGCTTCTTTAGGGACTGCAGGATTTGTAGGAATAGGTACTTATATCTTAGGTTATTTTACCAAGAATTTAGAAGCATCTATTTTTATCGTAATTTTAGTTTCGATTCTTGGGGCGATTGTCATTGGTTTAATAGTTGGATTTATCTCGCTGAGAATTGAAGGCATGTATTTAGCGATTATCACTTTGGGATTATCAGAAATCTTAAATGAAGTTTTTAAAAACGCTGTTAGCATTACAAACGGAACTAACGGTCTAGGACTAGATAGTCAATTAATTATTTTTAAGAACTTAATCTTCGTCAATCATAATACGATATTTATCTTTACCGCTATTATCATGTTTATCATGATGATCTTGACATTAAATTTAATTAAGAGTCCAACAGGAAGAGCGTTGCTTGCAATGCGTAACTCCACCTCAGCTGCACAAGCAATGGGTGTAAGTATCTTAAAATATCGTTTGATGGCTTTTATTGTATCAACAGTTTACGCAATGCTAGGCGGAGTAATATACATGAGTTATATTTCCTTCTCCATCCCAACTACTTGGTCATTAGCATTTTCATTAAATATTTTAGCGGCTGTAATAGTTGGCGGTTCCCAATCTATTTATGGAATTGTCTTAGGAACCTTTATGATATTTGGTTTAAATTTAGGGGTTTTCCAACAATTTGATTTCTTTAAAGAAAATCCAGCAATTTCAGTAATGTTTAACGGTTTATTAATTATTTTAGTAATTATGTTTTATCCTGGAGGTTTAATAAGGTTAGTTACTACCTCTTATTATAAATTAAAAAAAGCTTTAGCTAAATTGAAGATGAAATGGAGGAATTACCGCTATGGTTCCGATAATTAATCAGATCTACGCTAAATTCCTCGAAAAGCGAATTAATTCCGCTAAGACGAAAATTGAATTTTATGATAACTATTTACCAATTAAATTACAAACTCTTGAAGACAGATATAACCGTAAGGTTGAAATAATCAAACTTAAGCACAAACAAAAATTATTATCTTTAGAAATTCCCGCTGGTGTTAATTCAGAATATTTAAAAGAGAACTATGAAACTGAACTAGCTAATTTAAAAGATAAATTTTACTGGAAAGAAAGAATAATTAAAGCATCTGCCCAAAGAAAAGGAGAAGACGGAAAAGAACAGATTCAAGAATTAGAAAAAGAAAAAAGTATAAAAGCTAATGATATTAAAAATAAGTACTATCCAAAACCAACATCTGAAGCTATTAAAAATTATGAAACGAATCAACCAATCCTTAATGAGACTTTAGAGACGAAAATTAACAAACTTCAAACTTCATATCAAACAAAAGTTGATAGATTTACCAACAAGTCAAACAAAGCAGTAAAGAGATATCAAGTAATCAATATCAATTTATCTGCCAAACTTCACGAAATCACAAAAGACAAAATTGCTAAATATAGTTTAGAAGAAAATGTAGTATTATCACTAAAATCTTTATCGATGCATTTTGGTGGTTTAAAAGCAGTAGACGATTTAAGTTTTGATGTTAAAGAAGGTGAAATCTTTGGTCTTATCGGCCCTAATGGCGCTGGTAAAACAACAGTTTTTAACTGTATTACAAGATTTTATAAACCGACTTTAGGAGATATTTATTTCAAAAACATTTATGGTGATGTGGTTTATTTAAATGATAAATTGGTCCATAATATAATTAAAGAAGGAATAGTAAGAACTTTTCAAAATGTCGAAATGGTTTGGGAGTTAAATGTTATTGATAATCTATTGGTAGCTGCCCATACAATTTACCGTAGCGGGTTCTTCGGACACTTATTCAATTCTCGTCTGTTAAGACAAGAAGAAAAAGTAATGAGAAGAAAAGCGATGAAAATTCTTGGTGATTTAGGAATAAGCTCTTATCAATATGCTTATCCTTACGGATTACCATATGGTATCTTGAAAAAGATAGAATTAGCTAGAACTTTGATGGCTAATCCTAAATTAATTATTCTTGATGAACCAGCTGCTGGGTTAAATGATTTAGAAACAGCGGATCTAGCAAAAGTAATAAAGAAGATTCGCAATGAATACAACGCAACTATCTTCTTAGTAGAACATGACATGGGATTAGTTATGGAAATTTGTGATACAGTCTGTGCCATCAGTTTTGGCAAAAAATTAGCTATTGGTTCACCAAAGGAAATTCAAAATTCTAAGATTGTCCAAGAAGCATATTTGGGTGGTGAATAAAGTGGCAAAAATCCTAGAGATAAAAGATTTAGTTGTTGATTATGGTATAATCAGAGCGATTAAAGGTATTAATTTAGAAGTTGAAGAAGGTACGATTGTGGCAATACTAGGTGCTAATGGTGCGGGTAAAACCACAACGATTAGAACTGTAAACGGCATTGTTAAGGCTTCCGAAGGAGAAATATTATTTAAAGGTGAAAAGATTACAAATCTTGACCCTTATAAATTAGCTGCTAAGGGGATAATTCAATCGCCAGAAGGTAGAATGATTTTAAATGGCTTAACGGTCGAAGAGAATTTACTCGTCGGTGGTTATTCTTTAAAATCAGAAGTAATTGATGGAAAAAGAGTTTCTGCAAGAAAAAGAACTAAAGAAGTACTTGAAGAGGTTTTCGGCTTATTTCCAGTTCTAAAGGAAAGAAGGAAACAACAAGCTTCTACCCTTTCGGGTGGTGAACAACAAATGCTTTCAATCGGTAGAGCCTTAATGGGTAGACCAAAACTTTTATTGCTAGATGAACCTTCACTTGGTTTAGCCCCATTAATCGTTAAAGAAATATTTAATAAGATTCAACAAATCAAAGAATTAGGAACAACAATTCTCATCGTTGAACAAAATGCTTACCAAACTCTAAAAATTGCAGATTACGTTTATGTGTTAGAGTTAGGTAAAGTGAAAACTAAAGGATCAGCTCAAGAATTATTAAAAGATGATCAATTAATTAAGGCCTATTTAGGCGAAACTAGATAATAACCATTAAGGTTTATTATAAATAGAAAAAAACAAAAGGAGAGAAATATGAAAAAATTAGTTTTATTATTTTCAATCGTAGCCTTAGGATTTGTTTTTGTTGGTTGTGGTGGAACTACAACAGCACCAACAACAGCAGTTCCAACAACACAAGGCTCAACAACTGAAGCACCTGTTGAATTAGCACAAGGTGTTACAGACACAACAATTACTGTTGGTAATACAGCAGCTGTTACAGGTTACTTCGCAGCTGTAGGTGTTCCTTTCAATGATGCTATCAAAGCTGTTTTTAAAGAAATTAACGACGCTGGTGGTATTGGTGGAAGAACTATCGAATTCATCACTTATGATGACCAATTCAACGCTGAATTAGGTGTAACTTACACTGAAACATTAGTTGAAGAAGATGAAGTGTTTGCTCTTGTAGGACATTTTGGAACACCAACTGTTGGTGCTACAATTAACTACATCCAACAACAAGGCATTCCAATGGTTTATGCAGCAACAGGTATCAATGCCCTTTATTTTGCTGAATCACCAATGAATCCTGTTATGGCAGTTCAACCTATCTATTTAACAGATGGTAGAATTATGACTGCTAGAGCTATCCAAGAACCACTTTATGGTGCTAATGAAGATGAAGCTTTACCAGTAGACGCAAAAATTGGTGTATTATTCACTAATGACGACGTTGGTAATTCAATCAAAGCTGGAGTTGAAGCAGAAATCGCTTCTTTAGGAATCGCTACTTCAAGAGTTTATTACATTCCAGTTTCTGAACTTACAATCGACACTGCAGTTCAATTGTTGAAATCTTATGGTGTTTCATCAGTAATCTTAGCGATGAATCAAGCTCCATTCGCTTACACATTAACTTCTATGTATAACCAAGAACTAAACGTTCCTGTGTTTACATCTTATGTTAACGCTGATGTTACAGCTGTAGACCATACACAATATAACGTTGCTAGAACAATCTATACTAACGCATGGGTTGATGTATTCTCTGAAGAAGGTCAATTAGCAGTTGCTGATTATATCACAACTATTGGCCAAGCT
>DDWA01000002.1 GCA_002345425.1 Caryophanales bacterium UBA2298
CAATGGTCAAAGTCAATACCAATAGTTAGATTAAGAGACCGAATAATTTCTTTAGAAGCATATGAAGAAATAGAGAAAGTAGTAATCAATGAAGCTTATACCTCTAAAGCATCATATATCGATAAAGATGAATTAAGTTATCAAGAAAGCTTTAGTGGTAGAAGGATAAAAAGAGGATTATATATAAGTAAAGATAATGTGCTAATCAATGCAGATTTAAATGCAGCATTGAATATATTGAGAAAAGGTAAGCCTGAAGCCGGTTGGATAGGGTCTAGAGGTTGGAACACGCCTAAGCGTACTTACTTATTTAGTAAGTAATCGTTTTAAAAGTATAATTCGTAAGAATTATTTTTGTTCTTTAGGAGATGAATCGATTGGAAGAAAACTACATTAAAAAACTAAGAAGTTTGGTTGGTGACGAATATATTATGCTTAATGCAACTGCAGTCATAATCGTCAACGAACAAAAAGAAGTTTTACTGCAAAAACGTTCAGATAACGGTCTTTGGGGTCTGCCAGGAGGTTTGCTGGAACTTAACGAAACTATTGCTGATGCAGCGATTAGAGAAGTAAAAGAAGAAACCAATCTTGATATAAAACTAGTAAAATTTATCGGCTGCTTCACTAATCCTTTTATGCGCTGGCGCAAGAAAGATTTTGCGAAAGTCTTTAGTTTCGCTTTTACTGGTAAAGTAATCGATGGTGAACTTAAAATTAATGATTCTGAATCAACCGAACTAAAATATTTTCGTCTTGAAGAATTACCAAAACTTCACTCAATCGATAATATTCAAATTATTGAAGCATATTATAATAATAAATTTCAAATGATAGAAGGTGAAAACTATGATGGATAAAAAATATAATCCTACTCAAGTTGAAAAAGGAAAATATGATTTTTGGCTGGAAAACAATCTTTTTGCAAGTGGCGATTTGTCGAAAAAGCCATTTACAATTGTGATTCCCCCGCCAAATGTTACTGGTAAATTACATTTAGGCCATACTTGGGACAATACTTTACAAGACATGATTATCCGCAGAAAAAGAATGCAGGGCTATGATGCTCTTTACTTACCGGGAATGGATCATGCCGGTATCGCTACTCAAGCCAAAGTTGATGCTCTACTTAAAGAACAAGGCATTAACCGTTATGAACTCGGAAGAGAAGAATATCTTAAAATAGCTTGGCAATGGAAGGAAGAATACTCAAACTTTATCCGTGCCCAATGGAAAACGATGGGTCTTTCTTTAGATTATTCCAAAGAACGTTTTACGCTTGATGAAGGCTTATCTAAAGCTGTAAACAAGGTCTTTATTGATCTTTATAATAAAGGCTATATTTACCGTGGTGAAAGGATCATCAATTGGGACGTTGAAGCAAAAACCGCACTATCCAATATTGAAATTGAACATATTGAAACTGAAGGTGCACTGTATTACATCACCTATCCTTTTGTTGAAGGTGAAGGTGGAGTCACAGTTGCGACCACTAGACCAGAAACAATGTTTGGCGATAGTGCTATAATGGTTCATCCTGACGATGAACGCTTTATCCATTTGCACAATAAAGAAGTTTATATTCCTACCACAAAAACAAAAATCAAAATAATCACTGATAAATATGTTGATAAAGAATTTGGTACAGGGATAGTAAAAGTAACTCCAGCTCATGACCCTAATGATTTTCAAGTCGGTAAAAGACATGATTTAGAGATGCCTTTATGTATGAATGAAGACGGCACAATGAATCATTTGGCTTATAAATATCAAAACATGGAAAGGTTCGCTTGTCGTAAACAGTTAGTTTATGATTTGAAGGATTTAAATCTTCTCCAAAAAGTTGAACCAGTTAAGCATAGTGTTGGCCACAGTGAAAGAACTAATGTCATTGTTGAACCAAGATTATCAAAACAATGGTTCGTTAAAATGGATGAACTAGCTAAAAATGCTCTTGAAAAATCAGAAGTTGAATTTGTTCCTGAAAGATTTATCAAAATATTCCATAATTGGATGGAAGGTATTGAAGATTGGTGTATATCCCGCCAGCTTTGGTGGGGTCATAGAATACCAGTATGGTATAAAGATGATGAGATACATTGTAGTGAAAAAACTCCCGAAGGGGAAGGCTGGATTCAAGACACTGATGTTCTAGATACTTGGTTCTCTTCAGCATTATGGCCATTTTCAACCCTAGGGTGGCCAGAAAACACCGATGATTTCAACCGTTATTACCCTAATGACGTTATGGTTACGGGATATGACATTATTTTCTTCTGGGTTGCGAGAATGATTTTCCAAGCAATTGAATTTACCGATAAATCTCCGTTCGAAAAATGCTTAATCCATGGTTTGATTCGTGATAAAGAAGGTCGAAAAATGTCTAAATCTTTAGGTAATGGCGTCGACCCAATTGATATCATTAATCAATATGGCGCTGATTCATTGAGGTACTTTATCACCACTAATTCCAGTCCCGGTCAAGATTTGCGTTATGAAGAAGAAAAAATTCTCTCCAGTTGGAATTACATCAATAAAATTTGGAATATCAGTCGTTATACCATCATGAGCAGTGAAGATGTTTTAGGAAAAGATCTTACTTTAAATTCAGAAGACTTTACATTCCCAGATCAATGGATTATCACTAAATTAAATAAACTTATCGATCAAGTAGATGCACATTTTGAGAACTTTGAATTTGGTGAAGTAGCGAGATTAATCTATAATTTCACTTGGAATGATTTTGCATCTTGGTATATTGAAATGGCTAAATTATCTGACTCTTTGACAACTAAATCAGTTTTGGTTTATGTTCTTACAAATATAATTAAATTATTGCATCCATTTATGCCTTTTGTTACAGAAGAAATCTTCCAAAAACTAAAAACAGATGAAGTTTCAATTATGACTAGTAAATGGCCAACTAATAATGGCTTGATTTATGAAGAATCACTAGCAAAAGATTGGTTCTTTGAATTAATTAAAGAAATAAGAACGATTAGAAACGATTATCAAGTTTCTTGGTCTAAGCCAATTGATCTCTTTATTCAAACAAATAAAGTTAATAAAGTTTTCATTGAAGAAAACAATCAATACATTAAACGATTCTTGAATCCTAATAAGCTAGTGATAGCCGAAGAAGTAGAAAAAATGGATAATGCCGTTTCTATCATTTTAGCCGATGTTCAAGTTTATATTCCTCTTGGATCATTAGTCAATGTTTCAGAAGAAATAGAAAAGCTCAATGAACAATTAATAACACTGGAAAACGAGATAAAACGTTGCGAAAAAAAGCTTAGTAATCCTGGATTTATTAATAAAGCTCCTCAAGAAAAAATTGATGAAGAGAGTTCGAAACTAATTAAATATCAAGAAAATCTCAAAGAAGTTAAAACCCGCATAAAGGAGCTAATGAATTAAAATGTTCAAAACTGTCGAAGAAGCTCAGGTTTGGATTGAAAACATCAAAAGGTTTGGTTCTAAACTAGATTTAAAAAGAATGGAAAAAGTCGTTGAAATTTTAGACCATCCTGAAAGAAGTTTTAAATCAATTCATGTTGGTGGCACCAACGGTAAAGGCTCAACTTCAACTTACTTAAAAAAAATCCTGAGTCATGCTGGATTTAAAGTGGGAATCTATACCTCACCATACGTTGTTAAATTTAATGAAAGAATTGGCATAAATGACGATTACATAACTGATGAGGATTTAGTTCACTATGCAAATATCCTTTATCCTTTAACAGAAAAAATGCTCGAAGAAGATGAAACAGTAACCTTCTTCGAGGTTTTAACATTGATGTCATTTCTATATTTTCGTGATCAAAAGGTTGATTACGCGATAATTGAGGTTGGTTTGGGTGGCTTATTAGACGCAACCAACGTGATAAATCCTGAAATATCAGTAATCACAAATATTTCTTATGATCATATGAAACAATTAGGGAACACCTTAGAATCAATAGCTCTAAATAAACTGGGTATTGTTAAAGACAATGTTCCGTTAGTGACTGCTATTGAAAACATTAACCTCTTTCCTTTGTTTGCGGAAGTAACCGCTGAACATAACAGCCGTTTGAAAATTATAAATTTTGACATGGCTACTAATATCGTAGTAAAAGAAGTAACGACATTCAAATACCAAGAAAATCAGTATATGTTAAACTTAACTGGTTATCATCAGGTAAAAAATGCAATCTTAGCTATCGAAACAATAAGATTATTGAGAATCTTAAATCATATTCAAATAAATGAAAACGACATCTATGAAGGTTTAAAAACAGCCTTCTGGCCTGGTAGATTTGAAATCTTTAACAAAAATATCGCAATTGATGGAGCCCACAATATCGGTGGAATCCAAGCATTGATAAAAAGTGCTAAATCTGTATTTTCTGGTAAGTATATAAAATGTCTTTTTTCGGTAATGCGCGATAAAGAACACAAAAAAATGATTGAAGAATTAGATAATTTTTGCGATGAACTTTATTTTACAGAATTTGAATACCAACGACGTGCTGATGCTGAAGAATTATTTTTAGAATCCAGTCATTATCACAAATCATTTCATAAAGATTATAAAGATATCTTTTTCAAACTATCTGACTTAAAAGAAAACGAAGTATTGATTGTGACTGGATCGCTTTACTTTATTTCCGAAATCAGAAAATTATTAATTAAATAAAAGAATTTTATTTTATCTTCGGTATTATTTAATCAGGTGATGAATAATGTATATGATTAAAGATATGCCAAAGATAGAAAGGCCTAGAGAAAGGCTTTTGATGTATGGTTCCCAAAGTTTGAGTTCTTATGAATTAATTGCTATATTGTTAAGAGTTGGATCCAATGGTCAATCAGTAATTGAGCTATCCAAATCTCTTGTTAACAACCTCAATGATTTATCTGAACTTAAAAATTTAACTATAGATGAATTGAAAGCTTTCAAAGGTATTGGTGAAACTAAAGCAATAACGCTATTAGCCGCTATTGAACTTGGTGAAAGAGTGTTGAACCCAAGAAAAGAAAAAATTCAGATTGCATCACCTGAAAATGTCTATGAACTATTAAAATATGAATTATCAGATTTAAAACAAGAAGTATTAATGGTTCTATTCCTTGATTTAAAAACCAATCTTATTGCTAAGAAAATTATTTTTAAAGGTAGTTTGAATCAAAGTTTGGTTCATCCAAGAGAAGTTTTTAGATATGCAGTCAAATTTTCTGCTTTTCAAATAATTCTAGTTCACAATCATCCATCTGGGGATCCCAACCCTTCAAGTCAAGATTTAGAAATTACTAAAATATTTGAACAAGCAGGAAATTTATTGCAGATAAAAATATTAGATCATATAATTATTGGTCATAATTCTTATTTATCAATTATGGATTACAATCAGAAAAATAAAAAGCGCTCATTTTAATATGGGCGCTTTAATATTATTTATTGAAAAACTCCAGTACGTCATTATATACTTCATCTTTATTGATTTCATTGAGAACTTCATGACGTGCTTCAGGATAAATCTTAAATTTCACATCTTCATAACCGATTTTTTTCATTTTTTCAACTAATGCTTCAATTTCTTTACCATAGTTAGATAGTGGGTCGTGACCACCAGAGATAAAGAAATGTGGAAGTTTAAAATTACCATTAACAATGTTTTTTTCATCATTTATGAATTTAACCCAGGCAAAGAGGTTTATATTAGCACTTACTGTAAATGGTTGGCCACACATTCTTGAATTATGATAGTATTGTTGGATAATAGGATCTCTAGTTAACCACTCTTCGTTTATGCCACTGATTATTTTATCCTTACGCATTTTTTTTGGATTAGCATCAATACTCATATCTTGGATCATTTTCGATATGTATCTAGGACCTTTGAATGTCTTGATTAGTTTAGCAAGAAAAATTCCCATATTAAGCAATAAAGGCTTTGGATAGTTAGTTCCCGATAAAACTGCTTTGTCATAAAAATCAGGAAAATCTATAATTAGCTTTCTTGCTAAGAAAGACCCCATGGAATGTCCTAATACATAATATTTTTTTTCTGGGAATTTTTCTTCGATATATTCTTTGACTAATAAAACTGATTCATAAGCTAATATATCACCGTCTTTATCAGCGAAGTGAACATAATCGTAAGTGTCAGTAGATAAACCATGACCTAAAATATCGCAACCAATGACTAAATATCCATTATTTGCTAAAAATTCTGAAAATAATCCGTATCTCGCAAAATGTTCTGAAGCGCCATGGATTATTTGAACGACGCCCTTGATTTCCTGGTTTGCCTCGTATTGATAAATATGAATTGAATTATTATGGTAATCTTGGAGAGTAAATTGTTTCATCGATGCCTCCTTCATATAAAATATATATATTAATTATAACATTATACATTTAATTTTTAAATACGATTTGATATAATAAATGAGGAGGTTATGATGAAAAAACACATTCTAGCTATTGATCAAGGAACAACTTCCTCTCGCGTTATAATTTTCAATGATGAAGGAAAAGTAATAGCTTTTCAAGCTAAAGAGTTTAAACAATATTTTCCTAAACCCGGATATGTTTTGCACGATCCTGAAGAAATTTGGGAAAGTGTCCTTTTTTGTATGGAAAAAGCACTTTTAAAAGCGAAATTAAACATATCAAATATTGATGCAATCGGTATTACAAACCAAAGAGAAACAACTTTAATTTGGGATAAAGAATCGTCAAAGCCTTTACATAAAGCCATTGTATGGCAATCATCCCAAACAAAAGAATATTGCGACGAATTAATTAATGCTGGTTATCAAGAAAAGTTTAAAAGCAAAACTGGTTTGTTAATTAACCCATATTTTAGTGCCAGTAAAATAAAGTGGTTGTTGGATAATGTTAAAAATGCTCGGGAATTAGCTTCAAAAAATCAACTAGCTTTTGGAACAATTGATTCATGGTTGATCTGGAAACTCAGCAACGGCGATTATCATATAACAGATTATTCCAATGCATCGAGAACATTAATCTATAATATTTATGATTTAAAATGGGATGAAGAATTACTTGAAATTCTTGATATTCCAAATAATATTTTACCAAATGTCGTTGATTCAAGCGGTATCAACGCATATACAGATGAAAAAGTAATCGGTAAAAAAATTCCAATTTCAGGAATTGCTGGCGACCAGCAAGCAGCGCTCTTCGGACAAACTTGCTTTAATATTGGCGATGTAAAAAATACTTACGGAACCGGCTGTTTTTTATTGATGAATACCGGATTAGAACCTAAACATTCTGAAAATGGGCTTTTGACGACTATTGCTTGGGGAGTTGACGGCAAGATAGAATATGCCTTAGAAGGTTCGATCTTTGTGGCAGGCAGCGCAATCCAGTGGCTTAGAGATGGATTGGAAATCATTCATTCAGCCGAAGAGTCTGAAGAATTGGCAAGAAAGACAAAAAATAACCTTGGTGTTTACTTTGTACCAGCATTTGTAGGTTTAGGTACACCTTATTGGGAAGAAGATGCTAGAGGCAGTTTCTTTGGTTTAACTAGAGGCGTTAGTAAAAATCACATTGTTCGATCCGCTCTTGAAGCTATAGCATACCAAACAAAAGATGTTGTTGAACTAATGGAAAAAGAAGCCCATATCAAATTAAGTGATCTTAAAGTTGACGGTGGTGCTTCAAAGAACGACTTTTTGATGGAATTTCAATCAGATATTCTCAACTGCAACATCTATCGTCCTTTAATCAATGAAACAACAGCATTAGGCGCTTGTTACCTGGCAGGAATGGGAATTGGACTTTGGACCAAAGAAGAAATAAAAAATAAATGGATGGTAGACAAGAAATTTACTCCAAACATGACTGAAAATAAACGAAATGAGTTATACTATAATTGGAAACGTGCTCTAAAAGCATGCGTTGCATTTGCTGACAAAGAAAATTATTAACTGGGGGAATATTTTGTGATTGATAATAAAATATTTATAGAGTTTAATGAACAAAAAAAGAAAAGTGAAAAAAAAGTTATTATAGCAATCATTTTTATAATAATCGCCGCAATTGGATTCTTGCTTTCAGAAACTGACTATAATATAGTTTTCTTTTATTTCGGTATAGCTTTTGGGCTTATCGGTGTAGTATATTTTACAATAGGCATGGTTGAATATGCGAAAATTAAAAAGAATTTTAAAAGTGAAGTTCTTGCAAATATGTTTAAAGCCATAATTCCTGATATTGCCTATTTGCCTGAAAGAGGTCTTTCAGAAATAGATACTTACTCTTCAGAATTTCTAAAACATGCAGATCGATATCATTCTGAAGATTATATTTCTGGTAAAATTGGTGATGTTGACTTTGTTTCAAGCGATGTTCGACTGGAAGAAAGACACGTACAACACACTAAAAACGGAACAAGGGTTTACTACGTGACTTATTTTTTAGGAAGAGTATTTAGATTTGATTTTAATAAGAATTTCACCGGCAATTTGCAAGTTCTTGAAGCTGGTTCTCCATATTCACGCAGAAAATTTGAAAAAGTAAAAATGGAATCTGTTGATTTTAACAAAAAATTCAAAATATTCACTGAAGAAGAACTTACTGCATTTTATATCTTAACACCAGATATTATGGAAGCGATTTTTAATCTTGAAAGAAGAAACCCAGGTAGAATTAGTATGTCATTCCTAGGTGATCATCTTTATGTTGCCATCAACAATAATCGCGACACATTTGAATTGCAAATGTTTAGAAAATTAGATGAAACAGTTATCGAAGAGTTTAAACAAGACTTATTAGTTATTAAAGATTTTATTGTGTCTTTAAAACTTAATAATAAATTATTTAAGAAAGATTAGGAGGATTTATATGTTAAATATTACTTTAAGCAGTATCGGCACAGGTGGAATTATTGGAATTGTATTAGTAGCTCTAATTCTAATTATTGTTTTCTGGTATATCGGGGTAATGAACCGCTTGCGCCAATTAGAATTAAAAGTTCATGAAGCAGAATCAGGAATTGATGTAGCTTTAACAAAACGTTTTGACATGTTGACAAAGATGTTGCAAACAACAAAAGGTTATGCAAAACATGAATCTGAAACTCTTGAAAAGGTCGTTAAATGGCGTTCTGGTATACCTCAAGACGCAACTTTAAAAGACAAAGAAGAATTCTTTAATCAATTGAATCAAGTTGCTCAAGGCATTAATGTTGTTGTCGAAAAATATCCTGACTTAAAAGCCAACACAGTATTTTTAGAACTACAATCTGCAGTTGCTAACACAGAAGAACATCTTCAAGCAGCTAGAAGACTTTATAATGCCAATGTTACAACAATTAACACTATCATCGTAACTTTTCCTCAAAGTATCGTTGCTAATATGATCAAGATGAAGAAAAAACCTTATTTTGAAGCTGAAGAACAAAAACGTCAAGATGTTCAATTTGATTTCTAAAAAAATCAAAGAATCTTAACATATTTTAAAAAAAATATTTTATCAAGACAAGTAAATTTAACTTGTCTTTTTAAATTTCTAAAAACAGTTTATTTTTACAGATATTTTGACTTAATCTTCTAAATTCTAAGGTTATTATAATACCTGTGCAATTTGTTATAATTAGCACTAATCAAAGGAGGGTATTAATGAATCAAGTTATTCTAGTAGGTCGACTAGTCAGTGATCCAGAACTAACAACTTTAGAAAGCGGAATGAAAGTTTCAACAATCAATTTAGCAGTAAAAAGAGCGTTTAAAAGTGGTGAAAGCAATCAATATGAAACAGACTTTTTCAAATGTACACTATGGAGCGGAATCGCTGAAGCAACAACAAGTTATTGTCGTAAAGGCTACACAGTAGGAATTAAGGCGAGATTACAACAGAGAAACTACACTCAAGAAGAAAAAACAATCTTTTCTTATCCTGAGATAATCGTTGAAAAAATTACATTTATTAGTAAAAATCCTAATGAACAAGAATAAGTACCCAAGGGTACTTATTTTTTTGTTGGTTTATCTTGGTTATATTTAAAAATATGATATAATTTTTAATAGAATATATAAGCGAGGAGGTAACATAACTTCATACGTTATATGAGTTATGAAACAATATGAGAGAATATTTAAATTTCTTACAACATATTTTAGATAATGGTGAGCAAAAACCCGATAGAACAAATACAGGAATAATCTCTACATTTGGTTATCAAATGCGCTTTAATTTAACAGAAGGTTTTCCTCTATTAACTACTAAAAAGGTTCATTTCAAATCGATAGTTCATGAACTTTTATGGTTTATAAAAGGCGATACCAATATCAAATATTTAGTCGATAACAACGTAAGAATTTGGAATGAATGGCCATACCGGAATTTTAAAAATTCAAGTGATTTTCAAGGTGAAACTCAAGAGGAGTTCATCGATAAAATAAAAAATGATTTAGAATTTGCTAAAAAGCACGGAAATTTAGGGCCAGTTTACGGTAAACAATGGCGTGACTTCAATGGCTATGATCAACTTAAAGAAATCATTTCCGAGATAAAAAATAATCCTGAAAGTCGTAGGTTAATAATATCTTCATGGAATCCACCGCAAATTAAAGATATGGCTTTACCTCCATGTCATATGATGTTTCAATTCTATGTCGCTAATGGTAAATTATCTTTACAAATGTATCAAAGAAGCGCTGATGCTTTCTTAGGTGTACCATTTAATATTGCATCATACGCTTTGTTATTGATGCTAGTAGCTAAAGTTACTAACTTAATACCATATGAGTTAGTTCACACAGTAGGCGACGCTCACATTTACTTAAACCACCTTGATCAAGTGAATACTCAACTAGCTAGAGAACCAAAAAAATTACCAAAATTAACTCTAGCAGATAAAAACAATATTGAAGATTTTACCTATGAGGACATTCAATTAATAGATTACAATCCTCATCCACTCATTAAAGGAAAGGTTGCTGTGTAAAATGATTAGTATGATATTTGCGATGGATCCGACAGGATTAATCGGGAAAAATAATGATTTACCTTGGAATTACCCTGAAGATTTACAATATTTTAAATATATAACTTTAAATAAAACTGTCCTTATGGGAGTTACTACATTCGAATCAATTGTTTCAAGACTCAACAAACCTTTGCCTAATCGCAAGTCCATTGTTGCTTCTCTAGACAATTTTTCTTACCCTGGCGTTGAAGTCATTAACGACCTGATTCCGTTTTTAAAAGCTCCACATAATGAGGAGATTTTTGTTATCGGTGGGAAAACTATCTATGAAATAGCTCTTCCATATGCTGATAAGTTATATATTACCCATGTCAAAAAGGTCTATGAAGGAGACACCTACCTTGATATTGATCTTTCAAATTTTAAACTTATTAAGTCAGATGATAACGAGGAACTTACCTTTTCAGTTTATGAAAGGATAAAATAACTAATGTTAGCCATATTTCAGTTCATTATATCGATATGTTTAACTGTTTTATATGCAGTTAATATTAATTTTACATTTGCACTAATCGATATTTCTAAAGTAATTTTAGTTTTTTTTGTCATTAATTTAATATTAACAATACTTGTTTTACTAACATTTGTTCTCTTAATTTATACCACTGAAAAATATAAACATGACAGTTTAAGTAAACACAAAATGTTCAATCCATTCAACGAGTATATATTTAATTTTTTATATCGAGTTAAACCGATTATTATTGACAAGGAGAATTTACCTCAAAACAATAATTTTATCGTATATTCAAATCATGTTGAATACACTGATCCACTATATGTAAAGCAAGTTTATAAAAACTATGCTTTAGCATATTTATCTAAAGTAGAACTCTTTAAATATCCGGTTCTGAAAAATATTTTAAGAGGTACCGGTTGTATACCTTTATCAAGAAAAGTTGGCGATAGACAGGCATTACAAGCTGTTTTACAAGCAATTAAGCAAGTTAAAGCAGGACAACCTTTAGGTATTTTCCCAGAAGGTACAAGAAGTCATGCTAATATTATTGGAGAATTTAAAAGTGGTTCCTTTAAAATCGCCCAGAAAGCTCAAGCTGATATTTCTCCAGTAGTTTTATTCAATATGCATAAAACGATCGATGTCTTTAAATTCTTTAAAGCTAAAGTATATATTAAAATTTTACCAATTATTCCATATGACAAATTCAAAGATATGGATACCAATGAACTAAGTACATTCGTTCATGATTTAATAGAGGTGGAAATGAACACTCTTAAAGAAATGGACTATTAGGAGAAAACATTATGTTATTTACATTATTCTGGACCTTCTTTAAAATTGGATTATTTACTTTTGGCGGGGGATACGCAATGATCCCTTTTATTCATCAATATGCAGTAGAAAAATACAAATGGATCACTGATGATGAATTCTTGGATATTATTGCCATAGCAGAATCAACTCCAGGACCAATAGCAATAAATTCCGCTACATATATCGGTTACAAAGTAAAAGGTGTAGGTGGATCAGCTTTAGCGACCCTAGGGGTTGTTTTACCATCAATAGTTATAATTACACTAATTGCAGCCTTTTTTATGCAATTCAAAGATAATGTTTATGTTGAATACACTTTTAAGGGAATCAGAATAGGTGTAGCTATCTTAGTATTAAATGCTGCGATAAGGATGTACAAGAAATTAGACAAAAATCTTTTAAGTTTCTTTTTAATTTTAGTTGGTTTTGGACTAATTCTTTTTGAAATTTTACCAGTTATCTATGTAATTTTAATCGGTGGCATAACAGGCATTATCTATCAACTTGTAAAAGTAAGAGGTGAAGATAATGTTTAGTTTATTGTGGGAATTGTTTATTACATTCTTTAAAATTGGAATATTCACCTTTGGTGGCGGTTACGCAATGATTCCATTGATAACCGAAGAAGTGGTTGCTAAAAATTGGCTTGAAACCTCTCGATTAATTGACTTCATCGCAATTTCAGAATCAACCCCAGGACCTTTTGCGATTAATATTTCGACCTTCATTGGATATAATCAAGCAGGCATTCTAGGAGCAATATTCGCTACGTTTGGAGTTGTTCTTCCATCATTTATAATAATAATCATCATTGCCAAAGCATTTCATAAATTTGCTACAAATAAATTTGTAGTCGGCTTCTTAAGAGGAGTTAAACCAGTTGTTGTCGGAGTAATTTTCTCTGTAGCAATAACATTCTTGCTTAAAAGCATTTTTGATTTATCAGTTTTAGATATTCTTAATGTTGATTTTAGATGGAGTACTCTAATAATATTTGCAGTTGTTTTTGCAATGACTAGGATATGGAAAAAGATTCATCCTATTTTTATCGTCTTAGTTTCAGGTATTATGGGTTTGATTATTTACGGATTAATTCTATAAGGATGTGATATGATGGAGTTTGAGTTACAGATTATACGTTGGCTTCAAAGCCTTCGTAATGGCTTTTTAGATACAATGTTTGAGTTCTTTACAATGTTTGGCGAAGAGCTTATGGTTATTGCTATTCTTGGTGGTATCTACTGGTGCGTTAATAAAAAAGTTGGAGAACGACTGGGAATAACAGTTTTTATCTCACTCGGTTTTAACAGTCTTCTTAAAATTATATTTATGAGACTTAGGCCGTTTATGGTCGACGAATCAATTGTAAACCTTAGACCAGAAACATCAGGCGGTTATTCTATGCCAAGTGGACACGCTCAATCAGCATCAACAGTTTTCTTTGGAGTTTATCAATTTTTTAAGAAGAAGTCCTTATTAATAATTGCTATAATTATCACTACTTTAGTGGCTATTAGCAGAATGTATATCGGCGTCCATTATTTATCAGATGTTATTGTAGGTAGTCTATTAGGTATCATTATTACTTATTTAATGTATCGGTTAATAGGTAAAAAAGAAGATCTTTCAGTGATTTACAAATTTATTTTAGTTTTATCTCTTATGACTCTAGTCGGATTCTTTATTTACAACATCGTGTTATTAAATGAAGTTACATTTGATTCTTACCAGTTTTATTTTAATACAGAAGCCTTAGCGAAAATGCTTGGTACGTTAGTTGGATTTGTTATCGGTATTAAAATCGAGAAAAAATATGTCAATTTTGCAAATCATACTAATTTATTAAAAAATACCATAAGGTTTATTTTAGGAATTGGAATCATTTTTGTTACTAGATTAGCGTTAAAAGAATTATTTCATTTAATTGTCAACCCTGAGAATTTAGTTGATGATCAAATGTTTGCAAGTATTTTAGCTAGTTTCTTGGATTTTCTAAGATATGTTATAATGGTAGTAGTAGGATTGGGCTTTTACCCAATGTTATTTAAAAAAATTAAGATTTAAAGGAGTAGAATATGAATATAATTAACAACACTATGTACAACAAAGAATTAATCTTAAGGTATAATAAATTTTATGCAAAATCATATATGATTAAAAACTTTATCATCATTACCATCATATCTCTTGGCTTCACGATATACATGATGACACAAGGTGAGTGGGCTTATGCAGCATTATTGGTTGGTATCTTAGTTGCTTACTTTATTTTAACTTTAGGGATGCAGAAATTAACCACAAACAGAATGCTTAAAAAATCACCTCTTGTTGATAATCCAATGTTGCAAACTTATGTATTTAAGGATGAAGAATTCGATGTGACGAACATTAATAGTTATTCAGTCAATTATAATAATATCCAAACAATTAAAATAGCTCCTGATTTTTACATGATACAAACTAATGATAGAAAGACATATATTGTTGATTTTAAAGGATTTGAGACAGAAGCAGACAAGGCAGAACTTGGTAAGTTCTTTGTAGAAAGATTTAATTTAAAAATTAAGCAGAAATAACTACATATCAAGCCACTATAACAGATAGTGGCTATTTTTTTATTTCTTAGGAAATTGT
>DDWA01000050.1 GCA_002345425.1 Caryophanales bacterium UBA2298
TAAGTTTAAAGGTGAAAATTAATAATTCCTTCAACAAGATTTGAAGGAATTTTTTTATATTGAATTGTTTAGTAGCTTTCTTTCTGGTTTTTTAATAAAGAAGGAAAGTACAAAGGTGATAAATGCGAAGGTCATCATGGCGATTATTGCGGTATTATAGCTGCCGGTTAAATCATAGGAAAGCCCAAAAGGTAGGGCTCCCAAGGCACTGCCAACAACCATAAAGACAGTTGCGGCGCCTCTGATACTGCCAAGATTGTTGCGACCGAAGTAATTAGGCCATAAGACATTCATCGAAACGTTTTGAATGGCTGTTGCAAAGCCATAGAACAACACAAAGATGATTGCGGTTATTTGATTGGACACAAAGAAGATTAAAAAGAGTAAAGACAGAATAACCATAATCATTGTGACTGCGAGAGTATATTTTAAAGGGTATTTATCGATTACCACTTTAGCGATAAAAGGAATAAAGAAAGCGGGGAAAGCCATCAAGCCAATTATCATTGCGGTTAATTCATTAGCGATTGAACGAAGTTCCATAATCTTAAAAAAATGAAATGTTAAACCGGTTGAAACCATTGGCGGAATCATTGAAATGATACCGGCTAGCCAAAATTCTTTCGTTCTTAAGGTTTCTTGTAAGGTAAAACTTTCCCTTTCGACTCGTTTAAGGGCATTTTCTAGTTCAGTTTTATCGGTTATGACTTCATTTTCCACGGCGATATTATTATCTTCTGGTTTATTGGATACGAACAAATATACTAAAGGTAAAAAGACAACGATTAAAATTAAACTCTAGATTCGCCAAGTTACTTGCCAACCTACTTGTGAGATTAACCAAAGGTTGAATGAAGGAATAATCAAAGCAGCTACTAAACTGCCGATTCCACTTAAACTGATGGCAAGAGCTCGCTTTTTATGGAACCATTGCGGAACTAGTGAATTAGGTATTAAAGTCATTGAACCTTGACCAAAGTATCTTAAAAAGAAAAAACCTAAAGAAATCATTAAGATAGAAGAAACAAAACTATTATAAAAAGCTGTCAGCGCTAGTAATAGTCCGACGATCATCATCATTTTTCTTTGTCCGACTTTATCAACGGCTCGACCCATAAAGATTAAGAGAAAACCGCTGATGGTTGTAGCTATACTATAAGCTGAAGAGATTAGGGTTGAAAACTAGTTGAATTCTTTATTATATTCATTGATGAAAACGCTGATTGAATAAGTTTGTCCTGGTGAACTCATAAAAAGAGCGATACCGCTGATAACGACAATTACCCAACCATAGTAAACATATTTATTTAGTTTGATGACAATATTTTTCATAATTTTTACCTCGATAATTTCACAAAGACGATTATATCATAAGAAATTGTTGAATTATAGTGAATTAATGTATTATTTTACAGATGTGCACTTGAATTTTTTACTTATGGATATTATAGTAATGAATGGAATATAAAAAGAAAGGAAAATAATGTGAAAAAAGCAATTGTTTATTACTCAAAGACTGGCAATACGAAGAGCGTTACGGAAAGATTTAGTGGATTTGATCTTTTGCAAATTAAAGCTCAGTCAGATAATCCCAATATTTATAAACCGTTGTTGACTGAACTTCCTGATGTTAGGGATTATGATTATTTAGTCTTTGCTAGTCCGGTTCATGGGTTTCAGTTATGTAAAATTACGAGAGCTTATTTAAACACTTTAGGTGATTTAAGCGGAAAAACCATCGATTTATACATAACTCATCAATTCCCCTTTGCATTTTTAGGTGGAAATCAAACTTTAAAACAAATGAAAAAGATTATTGAAGCAAAGAATGGTGAAATAAGATTTATGACTTCAGTTAATTGGGGAAGCAAGAAGAGAGAAGAAGTTATCAAAGAAATGATTAAACAATATCTTTAAATAAAAAAATTAGATAATTAAATTTGTCATTTTTTTATCTAACTTTTCTCATAAATTCACTTAATTGTATTGTTTTTGGTTTATCAAGAATTTCTGGAGTCCCGTGTTCGTAGATTAAACCGTCATGCATGAAAATTACATAATCCGCGAAATCTCTAACGAAGCTTAAGACATGAGTTACAAAAACAAATTCTTTACCCAAACCTTTTAATTCTTCAACTGCAGTTAAAACCTCGTGGGTAAGGATTGGATCTAAAGAAGCTGTAGGTTCATCTAGGTAGATGATTTTAGGATCAATGCTTAAGGCTCTAGCTATTGAAGCTCTTTGAGCTTGACCGCCAGAGACGTTTTTAGGTAATTTATTGACTTGCGTTTCTAAGTGTAGCATATGTAAGTATTTTATGGCTATGCTCTCAGCTTCTTCTTTTGTTTTTTCTCTGGTCTTTTCTAAGATTAGAGTAATGTTTCTTTTAAGTGATAAATGAGGGAAGAGATTATGATTTTGAAAGACAAAACCAACATGTTGTTTGTATTCTATATCATCAACTGATTTGTCATTAATAAAAATATTTCCAATCGATGGTTTTTCAAGACCTGACATTAGACGTATTAAAGTTGATTTACCGGATCCAGAGACGCCAATAATGGCAATTGATTTATAATTTTCTAAGATGAAGTTTAAGTCATGGATGACTTCAACATCATATGAATGAGACAAGTTTCTTAGTTCTAATTTCATAAAGCCCACTTCCTTTCAACAAACTTGGTTAGTTGTGACAAAGGAATGGTGATTAGTAAATATAAGACCCACATTAATATGTAGCCTTCCACAAAAGCGAAAGTTCTTGATTGTGCAACATTAATGACAAAGTAAAGTTCGTTGTAACTGATAAGGTTTAAAAGGGCACTACCTTTAATAATCATTGAAAAGTTGTTCATAAGTGGCGGCATCAAGATTCTTACGACTTGAGGAATAATGATATATCTATACCGTTGAAAAGAAGTAAACCCAAAGAGATCCATTGCAAGATATTGTTCTTCAGAAATGCTGGAAAACGCTGATTTATAGACATTAGTCATATAAGGTGACATATAGACAATTAAAGCTAGAACTCCGAAAAAATTTCTTTGGTAAGAGTTAAATGCTGGACCAATTAAGAAAGCCATGACAATGATTAAGACAAGTAAAGGCGTACCATAAATGATTTCTGTAAAAACATCAATAAGAGCTTTAAAATATTTTATTTTTGAAATTTGTAATAAATAGAGAATAAATCCTACGATTAAACTGCCGACAAGGGATATAAGAGATACTAGAATTGTGTTTTTGATACCATCAAAAATCATAAACCGATAAATATAGAAAGGTTCTAACGAAAAATCGCTTGCTTGCTTAATGGCAACGTAAGCGATAAAAGCGATGATTGTTGAAATGGCAAAGAAATAAGCTAAAAAAGATTTTAGTTTATTCATTGATGTAGAATTCAAGTCCATATCTTCCTAATTTTTCTAATAGTACTTCATCCCATTTGTCAGATAAAACTTCATATAAACCGCCGTCATCATTAAAAGTTGGGATAAAGGCATTAGCTTGATTAAGTAATTCAGTATTGCCTTTTTTGACTGCCATCCCAATTGGGCTAGAGACAAAAGCGTCCCAAATAACGATTGTGGTATTTGGATTAGCTTTAAAACCATCAACTACTGGATTAGCGCTCATTAGTAAAATATCAGACGTTCCTTGGGAAACACCCTCAACAGCAGTTCCTAAATCAGTCGCGGAGATTACCGTTTTACCATATGATTCTGGGATAGTCGTTGAAACTTGTGAAGCAATACCAACATAGGTAGCGCCATCAATTGCTAGAATCTCTTCAATTGTAGAATTTTCAGTCAATGAATTTGTATCCGCAAAGTCTTTGTTGACTAAAGAGATAATCTTGAAGTAAAAATATGGATCGGAAAAATCTACTTGTGTCATTCTGTCTTCAGTTATGCTCATTGAGGCGATAACAATATCGATTTCACCGGAATCTAAAGACGGAATTAATGAAGCAAAATTTGTGTTGACGATTTCAACTTCACGACCGATAAACTCACCAAATGCTAAAGCGACGTCAACACTTATGCCTTCTGGTTCGCTATCTAAGTTTAAAGTTTCAAATGGCGGATAGCGTAAATCCATTCCTACTCGAAGTACTGGTAAAGCAGTAGTTGCATCTGTATTGTTTTGTTGAATAGTAGTTGTGTTTGATGCACAAGCACTAATAGAGATAATTGTTAGTAACATTAAAAATATCATAATCAATTTTTTCATAATATATCACCTTCCTAGAAATTATTTTATCATAAAGGTTTGAAATATATTTCCAATTTGATATATTTTTTTTTGGAGTTCAAAGTAAATTATATTGAAAATAAAAAAAGGACTAGAAAAAATCTAGTCTTTAGCATTGATCATTTATTAATTTTATCAGTGCGTTTTCTGCAGCATTCACTAATTGATAAGCAATTGGTGAAGCTGTTAATGCCGGATGAGTTCCCGCTTGAAAAATTACTATTTCATCCGCTGTCATTTCATTTGAGATGAAAGCACTAATGGCGTTTATTAATTCTCCGCCTGAGTAAGCGCCGTAGATTTCACCGCCAACGATACCTCTCGTGCCTTTTTCAAAGAGAAGTTTTACTTTTAAGTTTTGTCCGCCAGGCATAAGTCCTGGATGGCGATTGATTGATTCAGCTACGCCAGTAACAATTTCAAAGCCTTTACGGGCAGCTTCATCTTCATTTAGTCCCGCTGCGGCAAAGACATTACCGTTTAAAACAGTTGAGAAACAACCGACGACACCGCGATTAATTCTTGTATATTTAAAGAGGTTAGCTCCGACGATTCTCGCTTCCATAGTTGCGATTGATGCTAGTTTCAACATACTAACTTTATGGTCGAAAAAGGAGTCTTTATCAGCACAGTCACCACAGGCAAAAATCGCTTCATCACTTGTAACCATGTAACGGTTAACTTTAATTCCGTTTCCAAGCCCAATTTCCAGACCTGCTTGTCTAGCTAGATCAATATTAGCTTTAGCGCCAATTCCTAAAACGACCAAATCAGCTTTTAAGGTTTTACCTGAAACTAATTTCACTTCTTTAATTTTTTTATCACCTGATAATTCTTTAACTTGTTCATTGAGAAGGATATTGATATTTAAAGTTCTTAAAGCATCTTCAGCTAAGATGCAGAACTCTTCATCATAGACTATCTTTAATAAATGGTCTTGCATTTCTACAATGGTAACGTTTAAGTTATTGTCATATTTTTTAATTTCTTCAGCCATTTCACAGCCGATGAATCCGCCACCGATAACAACAACATCTTTAACATTTTTTAACTCATCATATAGTTTTTGTAAGTAATCCGTATTCTTTTCTACCACAAAAACATTTTCTAAATCTACTCCCTTGATTGGTGGGATGATTGGTTTTGAACCAGTTGCGATTACCAAGCGATCATAACCATATAAATCGTCACAAATAGAAATGGTTTTATTGACCTTGTCAATTGCTTCAACCTTACCTACTAAAGCTTCTAACTTATTGCTTTTCTCGATATTTTCGACTGGTATCAAATTCTTCATTGCATCATGTGCAGTTCCGTAAATATAGGGAATTCCACATGGTATTGGAACATGCAATACATCTCTAACTATCAAGATGTTTTTTCCTGGGTAGTACTTTCTCGCAGTAGTCGCTGCGACTACTCCAGCTGCGCTTTCACCGATGATAATGACATCATAATGTTTCATTTTAACACTCTCCTTTTATTGTCATATGCCAAAAATATGATATACCTATAAAAGACATATGTCAATATAAAATTTATTTAAAAATGGTTTTTAAAATGATTAAAGGTAAATTTAAATGACATTTTCTGAAATTATATTTGATGAAGATGTCTTTTTCTGAAAAAGCATGTTTTTAAGTTAAGTAAATGATTATCTAATTTTTTAATTATTTGATATAATGGAATCGTTAAAATCAAATTTGGATTTATAAAAGGAATAGGAGTTAAGTAAATGAATTTATCAAAAGAAGATTTAAAAACTATACTTGGTTTTCAAAAAGGGGAAATTACTGAGTATTATGTTTATCAAAATATTGCTAAAAGGGAAAAAGTTGAA
>DDWA01000016.1 GCA_002345425.1 Caryophanales bacterium UBA2298
TAAATAAAGGCTGAATAAGAAGTCACTGAAAAAATAAGGTATATAAAAAGAGATAAATTTCAACAATGAATTTTTATCTCTTTTTTCTATGAAAATTTATTTTTTTGTTATTAAGTTGTATTATAAGGGTCAACAACAATTGTTGAAGCAGATATTTCCGTTAAAATTACGTCATGTGTTCCACTATATCTTTGAATATAATTGCCTGTGTTGCCATAGCGAATATTGAGTACAATGGTATAGTTATTCAAATTGATTATATCAAAATAAAATTCCGATAAATCATCTATTTCATAATCAATATAGATGGTGAATGTTTGACTTCCTGGCGGATCAGTTAGATTAACAGTAGTTCTTACCACACTAACAGAAAGTCTTTGTACTGGAGTAAGACTATAACCAAAATTCAAGTAAGAAAAACTATATGTTGCAAGATTACTTCTAACAGTATCAACATCATGAATAAAATCAACATTTTGCATAGCTGATAAACTACTAGAAATTTCTAATGCTTGAGGTTGATACTCAAACTGAATCGATGTAATCTGCATATTTTTAGGAGTACCGTCATAAAAAACCCCTACCAAAAATACATAAAAGTCTGGTGGCGTTAGAGGATTATTTGGATCAACTACTATCATCTCACCATTTTCTGATTTTTGAATTGCTGCCAAAGCTAAAGCTTCTTCCATTTCGGTTCTGACTCCAGAACTAGCAAAACTGTTAGCTGTGGGGGCTACGCCTGGCTCATAATCGCCAGTAATATCATCAAACCCAGTATAATAAGCTAAATCTCCTGAACCACCATAAACTGATGTTATCCAACCTAAAGCGGCCAAAGGGTCTGTAGGGACTTTAGCATATAATAAGAATTTGGCAGGATAAGCATGAGGATTAAAAGTACTTCCTACTAAAGGTGTTACAAGAGATTCCACGAAACTTTTCATTTGTAAAGATCCGGTTGAGTAAAAAATATCCGATCCTACTAAATCCATATTTTCTTTACTGTATTCCGCAGATTGACTAGTAGCGAATGAATAACCTAATTCTCTTAAACGGTCATACAAATTAAATGCTTCATCAATTGTTTCATTTGGATCGTATATTCTTAAAGTTGAGATTGAATAATTGAAGGTTGCTCCCGTTCTGTTAAAAGCTTTCCCGTAAACCTCTACACTACCAGTTGCCGTTATAAGAACTTGACTTAGGGTTTTAGCAGGAGTTTCACCCACTACATAATATGTTCCATAAGTTGAAAGAGCATATGATAAAGCAGTATAGGTATTGGCCATATTAAAACTAAAAGTATATGGAGATCTTGGTCCACCGGCAATATATCCGGAATCGGTTTGGTTATAACCGATAAGACCGTATTCAGATCTGTTACTTGCGGCATTTGAGAAACTATCAATTGTAGCAGCTTCAACAAAGACATTTTCTAAAATCGCAAATGAACCTAAATGACCTACTATATATCCAGTAGCATGGTTTAATGTACCATCATTATGGGGATGAAAACCTACGGTGCTATAATCCACATGATCTAAATCAGGGTTACTGATTATCATCGGATTTTCCATAAATAAATTTTCGACTTTAGCATGCAAATCATAATCACCGTCATTATCACTATCGAAACCTTTCATAAAACCAAAAAGGCCTATATCTTGATTAAACACACCGTCAATAGTTATGTTAATCAAATTAGAATTATTGCCATTGAAGATGCCAGTAAAAGGATAGTCATGATTCCCAATAGGTGGAAGTGCATGATAATCAGTAAAATCGATATCTATTGTATTGCCATTAAGATCAGCTACTTTAAAGTATTGTTGTGTGGTTTGTGTTTGAAATTTTCCTAAATTTTGTAAATAACTTAAATTATATAAATGTTCAGCTTCAGCAATTACATAAGGATCCAATTCTGTTCCTGTACCTTTTGCAAAATAACTTGTATAACTCGCTCTAGTTTTGCCTAGCAAATCATATGACATACCAAAGGTATTATCAAACCAAGCGTAAGCAGGAATGACTAAAGTTACAAAAAGAGTGAGAACTATTAATAAAGGAGTTAAAATCTTATGTCTAAATTTCATAATGCATCAGCCTCCCTTATGACTAAAGTTACATCTTGGAAGAATCTGATATAGTTATAGCTTGTAATAGGAATCGATGGTTCTTCAACAAGAACTATTGCATTGGCTTTAGCTTCATAATAAGAAAAACTAAAATATAAATAAACTTCACTATTTGCAGCTAAAAGTGTAATTGAGTCAGTCATGTCAAAGCTGGTTGCGTAAGTATCAGTAGTTCCATAAAAGCTTTGTTTTGGATGTGATATTTCATCGCTAAAAACAGTTTTTAAATCATTAAATGTATCTGTTGACTCTAAACTAGTTGTACTTGATGTTTGTTGTAGATATACTACTTCACTTAAATAATATTCTTGATTTATTGGTAATCCAAAAATACTATTTGAAGCTAGGTCGCTATCAGCTGTAGCTCTTACTGTTAAATTCGTATCCGTAGTAACATCATAGGTTAAATGTAATTCCATAAACAAGTAATTATCTTCATTATTTAATGGAATTAATGGATCGTACTCTCCCAAGAATATCCCGTCAAAAGCATAGGTGTTATCGTGATATCCATAACCAGGCGTATCACAAACTGATTCGACACAGAAATTGTCTAATATAGAAATATAGGTACTAGTTGCTTCATCATAAATATAAATTTCTTGTTCATTGGAAATATACTTATATGTATAATCTTTTGTATAAAACTTTATTTCGTACGAATTAATAAATTCATGGCTGGTTGCGAACTGAATAGGATCAGAACTAACTTGAGTACTAATCGCAAACCAGGCAAAAGAAACCACAACAAATGCAGTTAAGGCTAAAAAAAGTTGAATTAATGATAAAGTCAGTCTTTTTTTATCCATAAAGTGGCTCCTTTCTTAAATATTTTTAATTAAAATAATTACTTTATTAAATGATTAAAAGAATACATATCCCAAGGTGATTTATAAATCATCTTTTCTGCATCTTCAACTGAAACAGGTTCAGAAAAGTAAAAACCTTGCATAAACCTTATGTCTAGTTTATTAAGTAATCTAATGGTATCTTCATCTTCAACACCTTCAGCAATAACAATCTTTTGATTGGCTTTTGCTTGAGATATAACTTTTTCAATCTTTTCAGTATTTGAATCTTCACTCGTTATCAATAAAAGATTTCCTCTTGATAATTTAAAGATTGAAGCGCTGATTTTAGGCATATCGTCAATGATAGCGAAATTAGGTCCAGCATCATCAATCGCCATTCTAAATCCATATCTTCTAAATTCTTTTAAATTGTGTTGCGCTATTTCGTTGTTAACAACTGTATAGTAATCTAAAATTTCTAAACAGAAGTTCTCTGGACTTAAACCATGTTTACCAGTAATTTCAAAATATTGTCTCGCTAAGCCTTCAACAAATAATTGTTTAGGTGCTAGATTTATAGAAATAAAGAAATCACCTAATTTAAGACTTTTTTTCCAAATGCTGTATCTCTCAGTAACCTTTTCAAATCCCCAAATACCGAACCAAGTAATATCCCCGGTTAAATCCATAACATTTAAAAATTTACCTGGTGATAAAATACCCATCGTTGGATGTTGCCACCTTAGTAAAGACTCTAAAGCGATGATTTTGCCAGTTCTAACATCAACGATTGGTTGATAATAAAGTAAGAATTCATCATTTTCAATTGATTTTTTAATCTGCTTATAATAATCAATGTTAAACTGTTCTTTTTCAATTAAGTTTTGAGAATACATGTAGAAACGGTTCTTTCCTTCTTTTTTTGCTACATAGACTGCTACTTCAGCATTCTTCAACAAGTTTTCTGCGGTTATTCCATCATACGGGAATAGGCAAACGCCAATCGAAGCCGTAACTTCGTGATTACCTAATTTAAGCGGTTCTCTAAATAAATCTAAAAGACTATTGGATATTTGATTAATCTTTTCATTATTAATATCGCCTTTATAGTAATAAATGAATATATCCATTTCATAATGACCGGCAATGCAACCTTTTTCACTAAACTTTTTAATTCTTTTTGTGAATTCAGCAATTACTTTATCGACATCTTTTTGTTCATAGCTATCAACGATATAACGGAAATTATCAAGATTAATCGCAAAGAATAGTCTTAAATCTCCTTCTTTAATTTTAGATATATCATCATTTATCTGAGCTAGCAATGGATTTGTCGATACAAAAGAAACATTATCCATCACATCTTCTTTTTTATCATCTACTGCTATACTTTCTCTTTCCAGTTTGTTTTTCTTGAAATTAAAAATCACATTTCGATATAGAAAGAATAAAACCACTCCACTAATCACAATAATGACAAACGCTACCACGATTTCCCATGGTTGGGAATTACTAGGATCCGCTAAAAAAATTAAATCAAACATAGTCCACCCCTATTTCTTATTTGCTAGCAAGAACATCCATACGTTTAGCTTTCGCAATTCGATAAAACAGCTTTATAAATGCCTTTGCTTCTTCTTCATTTAAAGGTTCAGAAATCATATAACCTTGGAAAATATCCGTTCCTATTTGTTTTAAATATTCATATTGTCTTTTCGATTCAACACCTTCAGCGACGACACACATTTCTAGGTTATGAACTAAATTAACAATAGTACCTACTATTTTATGATCGTTTTCTGTACCGAAAATACCATCGATAAAACTCTTGTCAATTTTAATATTATCAAAAGCGATTTGTCTTAGATAGGTTAATGATGCATAACCTGTACCAAAGTCATCAAGTGAAAATTTAACACCTAAAGCTTTCAAATCCGCAATCTTTTCATCAACTAAAATTGTTGAATCCAATAAAACACTTTCGGTTAATTCTAAGGTTAGATACTCAGCAGAGATATCTGTTTCTTTAATAATAGATTTAACAACATCGACAAAATCAAATTGCATAACTTGAATTGATGAAATGTTAACACTGATATTAAATTCTTTGTTATATAGCTCTTTCATTCTAACTTGCATATTACATGCTTCACGAAGAACCCA
>DDWA01000049.1:0-533 GCA_002345425.1 Caryophanales bacterium UBA2298
CAATTTCCTAAGAAATAAAAAAAGTCTATTTCTAGACTTTATTTTACTTATTTAAAGCTTTTTGAGCTTGTTTGCAAAGATCAGCAAATCCACTTGGATCAGTGACTGCGATATCAGCTAACATTTTACGGTTCACTTCAATATTAGCAACATTTAAGCCGTTGATTAATCTTGAGTAACTCATATCGTTAAGTCTAGCAGCCGCATTGATTCTGGTAATCCATAATTTACGAAAATCTCTTTTTCTTCTACGACGATCTCGATATGCATATTTAAATGAATGCATAACTTGTTCTTTAGCTGTCTTGAATAAAATATGCTTAGCGCCGAAATAACCCTTTGCTAATTTAATAATTTTTTTACGACGGTTTCGTGTTACGAAACTCCCTTTAACTCTTGGCATTTGTCTTCAACCTCCCCAATCCTATAAGTATGGAACCATATGTTTGATTCTTTTTTCGTCTGATTTAGACACGATTTCCGTATTTCGTGATTGACGATTTTGTTTTGGTGATTTATGGCTCATCAAATGG
>DDWA01000049.1:686-33152 GCA_002345425.1 Caryophanales bacterium UBA2298
GCAAAACGAGTCAAAACATTCTTACCCTGCTCAATCAGTGCTGCTCCAGCACGGTATGGTAAACGTACAGATACTTTAAGCTTATTTCCTTTAGAAAGGAACTTGGTCGCGTTTTTAAGCTTTGTTTCAAAGTCATGCGTGTCAATAACAGCTGTCATTCTAATCTCTTTGAGTTCAACGACTTTTTGATGCTTCTTAGCTTCACGCGCTTTTCTTTGTTGCTCATAACGGAACTTGCTATAATCCATTAATTTACAGACAGGTGGTCTAGCGTTTGGCGCTACTAAAACAAGGTCATAACCTTGCTCTTTAGCGATTTTATTAGCTTCAGCCGCAGTTTTTTCCCCGTACTGAAAACCATCCGCCCCGATTACTAAAACTGTCTTATAACGAATTTCTTCGTTAATTAAATTAGTATCCTTCTTTACCGGTTTTTGATTGTTGTATAAAATATTAAAACACCTCCAAGGTATAAAAAAATGAGTACCAATAGGTACCCACTTATGTCTAATAAAATAATATTTATCTAGCATAAACCTATTGATTCATCAATCAGGTGAGAAGTGGGTACTTCTACTTTCTATTTTTTAACCGTAATGATTATAATATATTTAACAGTCTTTGTCAACTATTATTTCTCAGTAATTTTTCTTCTTATTACGAATATAATTTTCCTTATTTACTTGATAAGCTCTCGCTATTGCCAGTGATCCTTTAGGAACGTTTTTATCTAAAGTCGATCCAGCAGCTATCATCGAATTATCTTCAATTTTAATCGGAGCGATTAAATTAGAATTACATCCAACAAAAACATCATCGCCAATAATAGTTTTATACTTATTGACGCCATCATAATTAACTGTAATAGATCCACAACCAAAGTTAACATTATTACCGATTTCAGCGTCACCAATATATGCTAAATGTGACGCTTTAAATGATTCGCCAGTCGTTGATTTCTTGATTTCCACAAAGTTACCAATTCTGTTATTTTCCCCAATAATAGCCCCATCCCGCAAATGAGCAAAAGGCCCGACAGTTGAATTATTCATGACTTGCGAATTATAAACAAGAGAATGTTTACAAATAACATTTTCACCGATAACGGAATTATGAATTTCGGTATTAGGTCCTATTTGAGCACCTTTATGGATAATTGAATTTCCGGTAATATAAGTATTTGGATGAATTACCACATTTTCTTCAATAAAAACATTTTGACCGATGGTGACGGTGTCTGGGTTAATCATTGCTACACCTGATCTCATTAATTCTTTATTGATGTTATGTCTAAGTATAGTTTCAGCTTTACTCAAAGTATATAAATCATTAATACCCATAGCTTTGTATGATTTTTGCAGTAAATATGTTCCAACAAGACATTTTTCTTTTTTCATAATCTTGACAATATCCGTCAAGTAATACTCTTTTTTAGCATTACTATTCTTGACTTTCTTTAATGCTGGTATTAAAAATTTATTTTCAACAATATAAATCCCCGTATTAATCTCATTAATCAATTTTTCTTCTATTGAAGCATCATTTTCTTCAATGATGGCATTTAAATAATTGCCTTCATCTCTGATTATTCTCCCGTAGCCGAAAGGGTCGTCGATGACAGTACTTACAACGGTCAAATCGTGCCTAAACTCAACGTGCTCACTGATAGCTTCTTTAATCACCTCAGAATCAATCAATGGCATATCTCCAGGTAAGATGATAGTGAAACCGTCATTATCAACCAATAAATCTTGTGCCATCAAAACGGCATGACCTGTACCTAGTTGTTCTTCTTGAACAGCATATTTAACTTTAGAATTCAAAATTTCTTGAATAACTTCTTTCTTATGACCAACAACAGTAATCAATTGATCAATCATCGTCGACTTATACAAATGTTCAACGATATAAGCTATCATTGGTTTTTTCAATAACGGATAAGCACATTTAGGTAAATCGGTCTTCATTCTCGTACCTTTACCTGCAGCAAGAATAATAGCGTATTTAGTCATTATTATTCACCCTTCCCTTTACTCTTTATTTTATCAACTATATCATCGATTATCATATCAACTAAATCTTCAGTTTTAGCAGATACAGAAACCCTTAATAGTGGTTCAGTTCCACTAGCTCTAACCAAAACCTTACCATCGTTTCCTAGTATTTTCCGGTAATTTTCTACCAGAGCAACAATCTCTTCATCTTTAGCGATATTCTTATCGATATTTTCAATATTTATTAACTTATCCGGATAATAAGTAACTTCCTTTTTTAAATCAGAAAGTCTTACTTGATAATGATCTAAAATCTTCAGTAAGAACCAAGCGTTCAAAACGCCGTCACCAGTTTTAAGTAATGTTTTATTGATTACATGTCCAGAATTTTCGCCACCAAGTATAGCATTTTTCTCTTCCAAAGCTTGGAAAATATATTTATCGCCAACTTCAGTTTGAACAACTTCAATCCCTAAAGCTTTGAGCGCTTTAATTATACCTAAATTGCTCATCTTTGACAAGACCACTGTATCATTATTCAGCATAAACTCTTCTTTTAAATATTTAGCGAAAATATATATCAACAAATCACCATCGATGATTTCCCCTTCATCGTCAATGCAAAGAATTCTGTCGCCATCTCCATCGAAGGCAATGCCTAAATCTAGATTATAATCATATACTAAATTTTGTAAGTTCTTCAAATGCGTTGAACCACAATCTTGATTGATGTTTTCACCATCGGGCCAAGCCCCCAACAACATGTAATTCTCAACAAACTCAGGTAAGACTTTTAAAGCCGAGTTAACCGTCGCCCCATTAGCCAAATCAAGCCCAATATGAAGGTTTTTGTAATCAGAAAATTTGCTGAAAAGTTGAAAATATTCATCCAAAATACTTGGTATAACAATTTCTTTACCAGGAGTAACGCCTGATAAATCAATATTATTATCAATAACATTTTCGATAATTGCTTCTTCATCAGGTAAAGATTTTTGTCCTTGATTAAAGATTTTTATCCCGTTATCGTAGTAAGGATTATGACTGGCAGTAACCATAATGCCAATACAATTATGATTAATTGAAGCGTTAGCTAAAATTGGTGTCGCGTAGACACCAATATCACATACATCGATTCCTGCCTCTAAAGCACCTTTTTTTATGTTATTAACAATCATCTCACCAGATACTCTAGTATCTCTGGAAATGATAATCTTATCGGTTTTATCTTTAAATAACGCCATACTCTTTCCAAGCATATAACTCATATTTGGCGTTATAAATTCATTAGCTTTTCCCCTGATACCATCAGTTCCAAAATATTTCACTTACCCCTCACCTACTCCACTGTCACAGATTTAGCTAGATTTCTTGGTTTATCGATATCTAACTTTAATTCCTTAGCTTTGAAATAAGCAATAAGTTGAGTTGGAACAACACTTAAAAGCGGTGATAAATACTCATGTACACTTGACAAGATGATATCATCAGCACTATCGGCAACATTTTCAGTAGAAATAATTATCGTTTTTGCGCCTCTTGATCTAACTTCTTGAATATTAGACCTCGTATTATGATTAATTTGTTTCTGAGTAATAATCGCAATTACCGGTACGTCTTTTTCAATTAAAGCTATCGTTCCGTGTTTTAATTCGCCAGCAGCGAATCCTTCAGTTTGAATGTATGATATTTCTTTTAATTTTAAAGCGGCTTCTAAAGAAGTATAATAATCTATTCCTCGACCAATATAGAAACAATTGCGTTTTTTAAGTCTTTTATGAACCAAAGCTTCAATATAGTCTTTTTGATCAATTATAGCTTCCATCGCTACTGAAAGTTTTGATAATTCAAAAGCTAAATCAAATGGTTTTTCTTCCGTTAAACTATCAGCTAAAATTGCCAACACAGTTACTTGCGCAACATATGCTTTAGTAGAAGCTACCGCAATCTCAGGACCTGCATATATTTCTAAAGCGTGATTTGCTTCGCGTGCAAGCGTGGAAGTTATCACATTAGTTATCGTCAATACTGGATAATTAAGTTTTTTTAAATTAACTAAACAAGCCCTCAAATCAGCGGTTTCTCCTGATTGTGATATCAAGATGAAAATCGCATCTTTTTCCAATAAAGGCGGATTATAAGCAAATTCACTTGCAATAAATACTTCAGTTGGAATTTTCGAAATATTTTCAAAATAATACTTACCAATAAATCCTGCATGCATTGATGTCCCTGCAGCTATGATATATATCCTTTTCTTATCTTTAAACATATCCAATGTCTTTTTATTAACGCCAATCTTGCCATTAACCAGATACTTCGTAATAATTCTTCTGATGACAGCTGGTTGTTCGGAAATTTCTTTAAGCATAAAATGCTCGTAACCACCCTTATCGATTTCATTATCAGCTAAATCCATTTTATGCTTAGCTAACTTAACTTCTTTACCGATGATGTCATAAGCATTAAAGGTACATTTACCGTTCTTTTTTGCAACGATAAAGGTCTTATCTTCAATTAAATAATAAAATTCAGAATTACCTACCAAAGCCATCAAATCAGATGCCAAAGTAATACCCTTATCAGATGAACCAATTAAAAGCGGGCTCTTATTCTTAGCCGCATAGATAGTATCAATATTTTTATTATCCATGATTAAAAGTGCATAAGAACCTTCTAATAATGATAATGTTTTTCTTATTGCCTCTTCAGCGCTCATAGTTAAAGAAAACAAATCGATTAAATTCGCAATTACTTCCGTATCAGTTTCACTGATTAAAGTAATACCTTCTAAATATCTAGAAGTAAGTTCTTTATAATTATCAATTACCCCATTATGCACAACAATGAACCGCTTTGAACTAGATGAATGCGGATGAGAATTAACTTGATTAGGAGCCCCATGTGTTGCCCAACGAGTATGACCAATACCAATAAAATTATCTTCATGATAATCAAAACTGTTAATCAAAAGATCAACTCTACCTGGGGTTTTATATGTTATAAAACTATTTTGTTTTTTATTAAAAAAACTGATACCACATGAATCATATCCGCGATATTCAAGTTTTTTAAGACCGTTTAATATTACATCAGTGGCCTTCAACTCACCGATATAGCCAACTATTCCACACATGAGATAATCCTCCTAGAATAGAATATATTATATCAAAAAAAATGAACATATGCAATTTATTTATTCATTCTAAAANNGCAGTCCTTAACTAAATTAACAGTAATCGCGAGGAATATCAATGTTATTATTATGCAAATATATTTAATAGGTGTTTGATAAATGGACAATATATTGTTTTCAATAATAAACGTTGGAATTATTTTTAAGATTATTTCTTGTAAAGTATTTTCAACTTCAATAAATCCAACAATAGTCTGTTGAAACCAAAATAAGACGATTGGTAACAGTACTACTAACAATGAATTTAGCAAAGACATTAATATGGTTACAGTAGCTTGATAAAAGAGTGTTTGTAAAAAAATCATCCCTAAACAATTCAAGATTACTACAATATCGATATTAAAAGGTGTATAAAACATTCCGATAATCAGGATACTTAAGCCTCCAATGACAACCATTAAACCTGCCATTAAAATACCCAAACCTACTCTAGCAAGTAAAAACATTAAACGTTCTTGATAATCTGAAGCAGTAAAACATATTAAAAATTCATTAGCTTTACCAGCCAATATTGCCGCAACGAACATCGAAAAAATCACTTCAACTACTTGTATTATTAATAAGCTCTGTTCTAAATATTCGAAGTAGTAATCATTTCTAAAACCATCTAGATATCCAAACCCCAAATCTAAATTAGCACTGAAATAAATACCCAAGATTACCAAAAATAACGTAAAAGAAAATAAAATACTAAAAACTTGTGAGAAAAGATAATTAAATTGTAACTTAAAGTAGTTTGTCATTTAACTCGTCCATTCTCTATTTCATAAATCCTTTTTAAACTACTACGAAATTTTTCTGGATTATGAGTCGAGATAATTACCAATCTTTCTTTAGCTAACCTCGTTAAATACTTCAACAATCTTTTCTGACTTTCAAAATCAAGCGATACTAATGGTTCATCCAAAATTACTATCTTCGGTTCATGAATCAAAGCTTGAATTAGATTAACCTTTTGTTTAGTTCCGTTGCTTAAAGTCCTAATCATTTTGTTCCGATATTTCTCGATATTAAAGAATTCAAAAAAATCAACTGAGTTTTCCATTAACGCTTTTTTCCCCAAACCTTTAATTCTACCGATATTTACTAAAAACTCTTCAACAGTTTGAAAATCAGGCATAATAAAGATTTCTGGAGCGTACCCTATCCTTAACTTCCTTTTTTCAATCTCGCCGGAATACTTGACTAACTTCATAATGCATTTTAACAATGTCGATTTACCAGAACCATTCTTGCCAATAACCAAATTTAACCCGCCGCTGCAAAACTCTAAATTCAAGTTGAAGATCCCCTTATCTTCACTATAACTTTTAGTTAGATTCCGGGTAAAAATACTGATATTCTCTGATTTCATCAACATAATCGTCCAACCTTATAAATTCATCAAAAAACAAATAATCATCAATTTCTAATTTATAATCTTGATTATATAAACGATATTCAATCGTCAAGGGGAAACGGTAAATCTTTTGATACATCTCCTGGTAAACTACAGGTATTACATAATAGTAACTATCATCGAAATATATCACACCTTCTTCTTTATCACCTAAATGATTATATTCGCCAAATAAATCTGTTGAAGCAGGATTATCAACAATCGCTTCATTTGAGATAAAACTATTATTTAAATCAAATTTTAACAAATCACTGTTAGTGTAGATATCATTAATAGTAATTGTTTGCAATGTCAAGTTATCCAACTTCAAACAAATCCCTACTAAATATTTCTTCCCATCAATAACATTTACTATCCCCGTCATATGAACAAAATCAAGATTGTCACTGTTTATTTCATCTCTAAAACTTAAAGCAACATCCCCGATATATAAAGATATTAATTCTTCATTATTGTATAAAATATCTAAATAACATTCCTCTATAACTAAATCCATATTAGTAACATATACTTCAGTGAAATCAATATTTAAAGTATATAAATAATATGATTTATCTTTATATTGAATATCTTCATCACTCAATTTCACACTTGTAATAGCGACAGCTATCTCAGATTCATCATTTCTTAACAGCGCACTATCTATCATGCTTTTCTCAGTGATAAAGCTATCATCTCTATCGATAAAAAGACTGACCACCAATAACTCTTCTTCTAACATTAAACGCGAATAATTTTGTTTTAAAGTGAAATAGTTAATCTTTTTAGAATTTTCCTTATAAGTACTAACTAATATTGTCCCTATAACCAAATAGAGGCCAATAATAATTAAAATCACTCGTTTCATCTAATTCTTTCCTTAATGATTTCATAATATTCTGTCTGTACTGTAAATGTTTCCCAGCCACCCTCTTTGGTATTGATCCAAAAGAAATAATACTTTCCAACACCATTATTAACTTCACCTGTCCCTCTCGTGATGATCTTAACATAAGTTTTAGGATCAACTATAATCTGAAACTCGTAACTCTCTTTACTGGTGGTAAGCTTTGAATAAGAAATAGATGCTTTGATATCTGCATCAACCGCACCCTTAAACTTCTTGACATCTCCCTTGACATTAAGCTTAATTCCTCCAGTTGCGGATATTTGATATGAAGTTTCTTCTTTTGTTTCTAAATTTATATTATGCTTAATCGTTGAAAAACCGTTATTATAAATCTTAAGTTTAGTTTCAGAAACAAACTCTACTGGTTCATTACCGTTAACGACATTTATCCGCCAACCCATAAACTTCTTTTTCTTGATTTCCTTATAATTGTCCGAATAATCGTCATCAGAGTAATTCTTCAATAGAAAGGCTTCATCATTATCAAAGATAATTTCTTGATAATTAATATAACTCTCTGCCTTAACCATAAAAATACTCACTGACAACAACCCACACAAAAGTAAAATAATTCCTAATTTTTTCACAAAAAAACCTCCTCTTTGTTTAAATACTACTCAAGAGGAGGATAATTTCTTTTTAAATTATTGGATTTTCTTTAAATACTTTCATCGCGTCTTCATAACCGAGATCAAAACGCTTTTGTGCTTGTTGCTGATCGAAGTTTAAAACGCCACCTAAAGAACGCCAATGTCTGATTTCAATAAATTTGGTATTTGGATAATTATTTTTATTGATAAAGAATATTCGATGTAAATGTATGACAACAATCACATCACAACCTAAATCAACCAAAGGCTTTACCGGAACATTATCATATAAACCCCCATCAAAGACTTGCTTACCTTCAAGTCTAACAGAAGGAAAGACAAAAGGAATCGAACTTGAAGCCAAGATTTGTTTATATATCAAATCTTCTTTTTGCTCATGCAAAGGCGAATAAATCACCTGTGACTCATTTTTAATATAATGCTTGAAAGAAGCCTTCAATAAACCTAAAACACCTTCATCTGCCATCCCTGCAGGTGACAGGGTAATATATACCTTCTTTTCCTTTAACTTACTTATGTCTAAGTTATCTTGCAAAAGTTTTTCCAAAGCGCTTATTTCATAAATTCCACTATTGACAACATCCATTTTCTTTTCTCTAAGAGTTTTAAATACACTGGTTGTTCCCGCAAGATCAGCTGCAGGATAATCAAGCCATAAGCTTTTAATTTCATCAACGCTTTTACAAGCCAAAAAAGCGGCATTAACCGAGCCAATACTGGTTCCGGAAATTGCGTAAACTTGATCTAAATAACCTAATTCTTCCATCGCTTTTACTGCACCGATTTGATAGGCGCCTCTAGCACCACCACCGGTTAAGCATAAACCTAATCTCTTCACATAAACCCTCGTCAATACATTAATTTCTCTTGATTTTGATATACTTCATTAATAGTTCCACCGCCAAGACAAACTTCATCTTGATAGAAAACCGCTGCTTGTCCAGGAGTAATAGCCCTAATCGGTTTATTAGCTATCACTTCTAGAGTAGTATCATTAAGCCATTTAATTAATACCGTATTATCTTCTTGCCGGTATCTAAACTTAGCACTACATTCTAACATACCACTAAACTTCTCTTTAGCAATCCAATTCACACCTTCAACAATCACTCTATTAGAAAACAATCTTGGATGATTAATTCCTTGTCCTGCTAAAAGGACGTTTTTTTCAATATCTTTACCCACTACAAACCAAGGTTGATTGCTGAATCTACTATCGCCCCCGATATTCAACCCTTTTCTTTGGCCAATCGTATAATACATCAAACCGTCATGATGTCCGATAACAGTGCCATCAAGCGTTTGAATCTCACCTGGAGTCGCATAGATATAATTCTTCAAAAAATTCTTAAAATCTCTTTCACCAATAAAACAGATTCCCGTGGAATCTTTTTTAGTGGCTGTTGGAATATTGTTATCAATCGCAATTTGTCTAACTTCTTTTTTATTTAATTCACCGACAGGAAAAAGACTCTTAGACAATTGTTCTTGATTTAATTGTGATAAAAAATAACTTTGATCTTTATTATTATCTTTACCTCTCAGTAAGAAGTATTCACCATTTTTCTCTACTTTTCTTGCATAATGTCCATAAGCAAAATAATCAGCGCCTAACTTAGTCGCAACATCTTGGAAACCGGCAAATTTAACATATTTATTACATAAGATATCAGGATTTGGTGTTCTATTCTTTTTATGTTCTTCAATAAAATATTCAAAAACATAATCCCAATACTCTTTAATAAAATCATGACGATAGAGTTCAATCCCTAAATGATTGGCCACAGCCAAAGCATCTAAGTAATCTTGTTCTTGAGGGCAGATTTCCTCGGTTAAACTGGGATTGCCTAAAATATCATTATTAGCGGCACTATCCCAATTCCGCATAAATAACCCGATAACTTCATAACCTTGTTTCTTTAACAAATATGCACTGACAGCTGAATCGACACCACCACTTAAACCAACTACTACTTTTTTCATGACGACCTCTTGATATCAGAAACAATCTTGAAATCACTGCGTGGTGAAAGCGCAAAATCAAAAACCTTAGGTGAATCCGGACTAGCTGCTCTTTTAAATTGTTGCGAGAAGAAACGACTAAAGAAATTATCAACATAAGCATTACTTAAGTCTTTATCAAGCGCAAATATTCTTTCCAACAAATATTTGATTCTTTCTGCAGTATCCCCTGCTATCATATAACGATAAAGGATAAAATCATTGATTTCATATTTACCGATTATGTCTTCAGTTGCTTGACCAGCTTTTAATTCTGGGGTAATTGGAGTAGCGATAATATCATATAATACTTCTTTAAAACCATCTTGATATAAATAATCAGCATAAGCTTTTATCATGAACCTAACGACAGTCTTTGGTACGCCGCCATTAACATTGTACATTGACATTTGATCGCCGTTATAAGTTGACCAACCTAAAGCAATCTCCGATAAATCACCAGTTCCTAAAACCAAAGCATCAAGTTTATTCGCAAGATTCATTAAAACCATAGTTCTTGCTCTAGCCTGTGTATTTTCATAAGTAGTGTCCTGAACGTTAATATCATGTTTAATCAAAGCTAAATGATCCTTGATATGTTCGCTTAAATCAATCTCTTCAGCTGTAACTCCCAATAACTTCATCAATTTCTTCGCATTTTCATTAGTTCTTGAAGATGTATGTAAAGCCGGAAGCGTATAAGCATGAATGTTTTTTACATCTAAACCTAAATGTTTAAAAGCATTAACTGCCACTAAAAGCGCTAAAGATGAATCCAAGCCGCCGCTAATGCCAATAACTAAATTCTTAATACCCGTATGCTTAAGTCGTTTTGCTAAACCATATTCTTGAATTGAAGCAATTCTTTCATAAGTTTTTTTAATATCTTCTTTTGGCACAAACGGTAGTTTATCCCAACTTTCAGAAAAGGTAAAATTTTTAATTTCTGGTAAATCAAATTTTACCGTCTGATATTTCAAACGATATTTTAAAACTGAATCTCGATAAGACGAATTGATTCTTCTTTCATATTTTAATCTATTGATATCGATATCTGTTTCTAAGATTTCTGTTTCCAAAGAGAAAACATTAGTTTCTCTGATAAGTCTAGCATTATTTGCGACGATATTATGCCCGGAAAAAACCGTATCTGAGCTTGATTCGCTTGCTCCTGCCGATACATAGATATAAGCGCCACTATTTTTCCTTGAATGTTCTAATACTGCATTTCTTCTAACATGTTCTTTACCGACAACTTCATTTGAAGCCGAAATATTGATAATTAGATTAGCACCATTAACGCTTAATAGATTGCCCGGTGAAATAGTTGCCCACATGTCTTCACAAATTTCAATACCAAAACTTACTTCATTATCATCAAAAATAAGATTACCAAATGGTACAGTTTGTTCCAAAAGACAAATTTCTTGATAATTATCAATACAGTCAAATCCAGAATTAAACCAGCGTTTTTCATAATACTCTTTAGTATTAGGTAGATAGAACTTTGGAACAACTCCTAATATTTTATCTTTTTGCACTACTATAGCACAGTTTAAAACTAATTGATCAAGGATAATCGGCATACCTAAAATACACAATCCTTCATAAGAATTGTGTTTCAAAAAGTAGTCTAGTCCTTGGTAACTATCATCCAGTAAATTCTTATGGAAAAATAAATCCCCGCAAGAATAGGAACTGATTGATAATTCCGGAAAAACTGCAATATGTGAATTTAGTTTTTCCAAAGACTTAAGCATCTCCTTAACATTAAAGTCAGGATTAGCTACCTCCATCTTTGGTGATATTAAAGTTACTTTTAAAAATCCGTTATCCATCTTAATTACCTCGATATAAATCTTTTTCCATGATGTATTGATAGATTTCATCAGGAACATAACTTGGGTCTAAACTATCTCTAAATGCCGTTGATGAAATATATTGATTAAAACCAGGAATTACCTGGAAGTTTTCTTTACAAGCTGAAAGGTCTGGATCTTTTTCAATGATCTTATTAGCATCTTGTTTATTTCGATTAATCACAATAAATTTAAACTCTTTAATTAAAGCATCGGCGTTAATCCATCTTTTAATCTTGACAAGATTATCCGAACCGATGATAAAAGCTACTTCTTGGTCAGAATATTCTGCTTGCAACCTTTTCAAGCTTTCATAAGTGCCTAAATAATTTCGATCATCAATTTCCAGCAATGAAAGTGAAGCCTTAGGTAATTCATTGATGAGAAGACTAAGCATGTCAATCCGGTAATTATCCGGTATTAAAGTACTCTTATTATACTTATTGGAAACCGGTAAAAAGATAAAATGATCAAACCCAACCTTCTTTTCGATAAGGTAGTAAATTTCTTTATGTGCCAGTGTCGGTGGATTGAAAGCGCCCCCAAAAACTACGACCATAGAACCACATCCTTTAGTAACACTATTTTATCATATTAAAATTATAAATTAAAGCGATATTAGGCTTAAAAATTAACTATTCATGTGTTATACTAAAAAAGAAAATGTTTTAGAAAGGATTAACCCATAATGAACAATAACTATCTAAGCGATATTTTAGGATTCGCAAAAGCGATTTTAAACATTCCTTCTCCTAGTGGATTCACTGACAACGTCATCGAATACATCACTGAGGAAATCGCTAAATTAGGCTATAAAACACAAAAAACAAAAAAAGGTAATTTACTAGTTGAAGTTAAAGGTAAATCAGAAAAAGTCCTAGGCTTATCAGGACATGTTGATACTTTAGGAGCGATGGTTAGAAGCATAACTTCTGAAGGTAATCTAAAATTTACCACCATCGGCGGACCTATCTGGCCAACGCTTGACGGTGAATATTGCACTATCCACACAAGATCAAATAAAGATTATCAAGGAACATTCCTTTCCAACAGTCCTTCAACTCATGTTTTTAAAGATGCTTCTTCACTTTCAAGAAGTCCAGATACCATGGTTGTAAGAATTGATGAAGTTGTTAAAACAAAAAAAGATGTTGAAGCTTTAGGAATCGCTCCCGGAGATTTTATCTTCTTCGATCCTAAAACTACAATTACTGAATCAGGCTACATCAAGAGTCGTTTCTTAGATGATAAAATCAGTGTTTCTATTCTATACGGTCTTTTAAAGTATTTAAAAACGGAAAACGTTACTCCAGACCCTAATCTAATCTTCGTCATCTCAACTTATGAAGAGGTTGGTCATGGAGCTTCTTACATCCCTGAAGTTGATGAACTTATCGCCGTTGATATGGGTTGCATCGGCGAAGACTTAAGTTGCACTGAACAAGACGTCTCCATCTGTTGCAAAGACTCAAGCGGTCCCTACGATTACAACATTATCTCTAAACTTGTAAAAACAGCTAAAGACAATAAATTATCCTATGTAACTGATATCTACCCGTTCTACGGTTCTGACGTCTCAGCTGCGCAAAGAGGTGGCAAAGACTTTAAAGGTGCTTTGATTGGTCCAGGAGTACACGCTTCTCACGGAATGGAAAGAACTCATAGTGATGCTTTAGAAAACACTTTAAAATTATTGATAAATTATATAAAGTAAAAGAAAATTCCAAATCATAAAATGTGATTTGGAATTATTTTTTTATTTAGCAGTTTTAATAAAATCTAAAAATATCTTTGGTAAATCTAATTTAATATCAACCGTTTCTTCGGTAATTGGATGAACAAAATTAGTCTTATAACAAAATAGCATCAACGGTACCTTATGTTCAACTTTATTATAGAGTTTGTCGCCCACGATTGGTTTATTAAAAAAGGCTAAATGTACTCTAATTTGATGAGGAACTTTACCAATAACTGAAAGATCTAATAAAGAATAGTTTTTAAACTCTTTCTCTACATGATATTTTGTCGTACAGTCTTCGCCGCCTTCTTCAACCACTTCACGAATGAAAGATTTATCTTTTTTCTTGATTGGTAAAGAAATTTCAAAGTCCTTTGCGTCCAACAACCCTTCAACGATAGCTTTATAAGAAAACTTGATTTGATTATCGACTTTTTCACTCAATAAGAACTTAACAAACCTGTGTTTAGCAACCACAACCAACCCTGAAGATTCACGGTCGATGCGATTAACATAATGGATTAAGTTATTGACGTTTGTTTTTTGATAATAACCAACGATATAATTAGCTAAAGTATGAAGCGGATGCGATTTTGAAACCGTCATCAACATATTTTCTGGTTTATTAATTACTAGAAGATAGTCATCTTCATAAACAATTTCTAAATCATACTCTTCTGGTTTTACGTTTTTATTCAATCCTTCTTCTTCTAAAAGAAAATGAATTTTATCGCCTTTTCTCACTGTATCTTTGCGAGATTTAATTTCGTTGTTGACAAATATTTTATAATTCTTTTCATCCTTTTGCAAGATACTGGTCGGAATGTTGTTCTCTGTCATAAAACGTTTAATTGTTTCCGGTTTCTTTACTCGATAAATTAATTCCATATTGAATCACCCTTTATACAAAGTTGTATACCTTTCTATCAAGGAAAATAAGTCTCTTTTATTTGTCCTAAAGAAGATTATACCACAAAAAAAGACTAATATCAAAATTAATCTTTTTTATTTATCATAAATTTTCCGGATTTAAGCCTTTAAGCGACTCTTTTACGAAGATTCCATCTTTTCTAATCAATTCTCCGTCAAAATAGATTTCGCCGCCTCCATATTCTTTCGTTTGGATTAAAACCAAATCCCAGTGAACTGATGACTTATTGCCATTAGGGCAATGATCATATGAGTTTCCTGGAGTGAAATGGATTGAACCGGCAATCTTTTCATCAAACAAAGTATTAGTCATCGGATGTTTTATTTTCGGATTAACGCCAATCGCAAATTCGCCGACATAACGAGAACCTTCATCAGTATTAAAAATCTCCTCTAAAACATCTAAATTATCGTCAGCGCTAGCATCGATAATTTTACCGCCTTTAAATGTTAGTTTAACATTATTGAAAACTCTTCCTCGGTAAGCTGATGGGGTATTATAACTAATAGTACCATTAACTGAATCTTTAACAGGTGCAGTAAAGATTTCTCCATCAGGAATATTGTTTTCTCCCGCACATGGAATTACATTTAATCCCTTAATTGAAAACTCAAGGTTTGTTCCTGGTCCTACAATTTTTACTCTATCAGTTTTTTCCATTAATTCTTTCAATGGATTAAAAGCTTCTTCCATCAGTTTATAGTCAACGTTCATCACATCAAACAAATAATCGAAATATTGCTCATAACTCATTTTTGCCTTATGAGCAGCACCTTCTGTCGGATAATTAAGTAAAACCCATTTCTTACCCAATCTTTTGCTTTGTAAAGGTAAAATATTCTTTCTTTCATTCATTAGCAGTTCACTAGGAACATCAGCGTTTGTATAATCAGAATCTAAAGCTCTGATATGAATCATACAATCGATATCTTCCAATTGCACCTCTAACCAACGATATTTTCTCTTTAGCGCTTGATCAGTCTGTGCCAACAACATTTCTCTTGTGATATCGTCATCACTCAATTCAACGATTGGGTTACCACCATTAGCTCTTATTTCTTTTAAGAGTTGTAAAATCAATTGTTTAGCTTTAACCGGCCCATATATCATAACATTCTCACCTTTTTGCATCTTGATGGAATGATGTACTAATGTTTTTGATAAAGCCTCGATTCTTGAGTCTTTAAACATTGTAATTTATCCTTTCAAACTTAAAAATTTATTATACCAACTTAAAACAAATCCAGCGTCAAACGGCACTAATCTTTTATCAATTCTAGCTCTTAAATTAAGCATTTCCTTCGCTAAAATCAATTTGATATCTTCAGGATACTGCATTAACTCCTGATGAACTTTATATTCATAAATATCCAATATTTTATAAGATAAATCACTATCGACCTTAAGGTCTAAATCATAATCTATATACTTTAAGGCTTCATCATCAATCAATACTGGCGAACCAACGTTACAATAATAAGTAACTTCACCTTTCTTGATAATTGCGATGACATTATACCAATGGTTTTTAAAGAAAAATGAGACTGAAGGTTCTCTCGTATACCAGAACCTTCCCGTTGATTCCACAACTTTTGTCCGTTTGTTAGCTACAATGATGAACTCATCATTATCTTCTAAAATTGTCGCATTCTTCCACATTCGATGTAAGGTTTTATCATGTTTATAACTGTGGATGACAATCTTTTTGCCTGCATTATGATTCATACAACTCACCCTTTACTTTTCTAACCAATCTGGTCCCTTTAAACTAATCGGCTCATGCTTATATAAGTCATTATAATTTTGTTGACCAAGAACTTCATAAATCATAATTGCTACAGTGTTCGCTAAATTTAAAGAACGAATCTGGTCATTAATCGGTAATCTTACACATGTATCTAAATGCTCTTTTAAGATTTCTTTGGGTATTCCTGTGGATTCTCTACCGAAGATTAAATAAATATTTTTTTTCTCATCAGAAAAATCAAACTCCCTAGGCGTCTTCTTACCATATCTAGTAAGATAATAAAAATCCCCCTTATTTTTTTCTAAGAATTCTTCATAAGATTCATAGACAAAATAATTGACGTGTTCAAGGTAATTGACCGCATTTCTTTTTAAATACTTGGGATCTAATTTAAACCCTAAAGGCTTAATCAAATGTAAAATTGTATTGGTTCCAGCGCAACTTCTCATAATATTACCGGTATTTTGCGGTATTTCCGGTTGATATAAGACAACATTAATGCTCATATTATCTTTTCTTTCTCGCTAAAACCTTTTTTTCTTTATCGACAGCTTGTTTATATTTCTTCTTATATCCCGGTTTTACTTTTTTAGGTTTTTTAACTTTTCTTTTTGCTTCATAATCAAGTTCGTTTTCCGGTCTTACTCGTTTTTCTCTGGAATTTCTCACTATGGCATCAACGATTTGATTGCTTTTAATCGCTTTGTATTCAGTCTTAATTCCTCTTGATTCTAGTTTATCAAGATAAGAATTATCGTTGAATTCATAAATAGAAATACATACTCCATCAAAATCTATTCTTCCAGTTCGTCCACTACGGTGGATATAGAATTCAAAATCTCTTGGTAATTCAAAGTTAATTACGTGAGATACTCCAACAATATCGATACCTCTACTGATAATGTCAGTACCAACGATATATTGAAAATCCAAGTTATTAATACGTTTAATAATTTGTTTTCGCTTACGATAATCAATATCGCCATGAATTAAACAAACATTCTTGCCTTCATTCTTAAGCCATTCATATACTTGATCAGCACTTTCCTTGGTATTGCAAAAAACAATAGCTAAATAAGGATTGATACTGGAAACTATTCGTTTTAAATAGATGAAACGATCTTGTTCTTTAGTCTTGATGAAATAATGTTTAATGTTAAGGTTAGATATTTCTTCCGGATGAACTTCTAAGATAATCGGTTTGTTCATGTGTTTTCTTAAGAAAGGTTTAAGTCGATCAGGAATAGTCGCAGAAAACACCATGAATTTGGCATTTTGAACTGTCGCTGCTAAATTATCGACTTGTTCTAAAAAATTAGTATCTAAAGTCATATCAGCTTCATCAATGATAAAATACTTGGTTTTATAGATTTTTAAAACATTTTCTTTAATAACTAAATCATGTAATCTTCCTGGGGTTCCGATAACGATTGATGGCTGTCTCGTTTTTAGCCACTCAACTTCTGAATCCTTATCTTCACCGCCAACATAAAGATGACTGATAATTTCTTCTGGAGAATGTTTTATCAGTTCATTGGTGAATTTATGAATTTGAATTGCTAGTTCTCTAGTTGGAGCGACAATAACGGCATGAATGCCCTTGTTGTTTAAATCCAAACTGTCTAAAATCGGCAATAAAAAAGCATGGGTTTTTCCCGAACCCGTCTTAGCTTCAATCACTAAATCATTATCTTTATCAAATAATTCAATAACATGTTCTTGAACTTTAGTTAATTCTTTAAACTTAATAGCAGTTAATGCTTCATTTAAATATTCGTGGTTAAATTTTTTCATAATCAGATTCCTATCTCTTTGTAAAATCTCACTAACTATTATATAATATTTAAGGTGATAAGTAAAACGAAAACGAGGTAACACAAGATGATTGTTAAAAAAATTACTCCCAGAGGTTTTTGTAAAGGCGTTTACAATGCCATTGAACTAGTTAAAAAGAGTTTAAATGATCCTACTTTACCAAGACCAATCTACGTCCTTGGTTTCATCGTCCATAATAAACACGTCGTCGATGATTTAACTAATGCCGGTGCCATAACTCTTGATGATCGTCTAACTTCAAGGTTAGAACTTGTTAAAGACATCAAAAAAGGCACCATCATTTTATCAGCTCACGGAACTGATGAAGAAGTCAAAAGATTAATCTTAGAAAATAACCTTACTTTAATTGATGCAACCTGCAATGATGTCTATCAAACTCATGATTCAATCAAAGAACACTTAGCAAAGGGATACAATATCATCTATATCGGTAAAATCAATCATCCTGAAACTAATGCTTCTATCAGTTTAAGCCCCAAAATAACTTTAATTGAAACCTTAGAAGATCTTGATAAAGTCATCTTAAAAGAACCGCTCTTCGTTACCAATCAAACGACTTTTAGCATCAATGACATTTTACCGATTCACGAAAAAATTAAATCTTTATATCAGAATGTAATTATCTCTGAAGAAATCTGCAATGCCACAAGATTCCGCCAAAATGCGATAATCAAAGGCAATGAAGGCGTAGATTTGTGCTATGTCGTCGGTGATCCGCGAAGTAATAACTCTAAGAATCTCGTGAAGATTTCCCAAGAATTAACCAAGACAAAGACACTTCTTATTCAAAGTGTTAAAGATATCAAAATCAAAGATTTAAAAGGCGTTTCTGTAGTTAGCGTCTCTTCAGGAGCTTCTACTCCGAACTATCTTACTGAAGAAGTAATCAAGTTTTTGGAAAACTTCAAAAATTAACCGTAAATTTTCCTTTATTTTTTTCTCGAGATAGTTTATAATATTAAAGACACTAAAGACTGATGTTAATGAGGTGAGAACAAATGGCAGATTCAAAGAAAAGGAAAAAACAAACACAAGCTGAAAAAGAAATCAGAACTTATAACCCTACTAAAAGTAAATTCGGAAGAATTATTTTATTAATTCTAGCGATTGGGATGTTTTTAGGACTTTTGATTGCGGCTGTTATTGGCGCTATCGAAGTGCTTAGCGGTTTCATAGCTTAACTCTTTACAAAAAAAATAATACTGCCATTTGGCAGTATTTTTTTATGGATTCAATAATAATTCTCTAGCAATATCCTTAGCCGCTTCAGTTACTTTGTCAGCACTTACCATCTTAGCAATCTCTAAAATTCTTTCTTCATGACTTAAGTATTTAACTTTAATCAAAGTCATGTTATTAACAATTTCTTTAGTTACAGCTAAGTGATGAGTTCCTTGAGCAACTACCTGAGGAATATGGGTAATCGAAATTACTTGCGTTATCTGTGCTAATTCATTGATTTTTCTAGCAATTTGTTTAGCAATATAACCAGATATACCAGTGTCAATTTCATCAAAGATAATAGTTGAAATCTTCTGTGATCTAGCAAATATCGTTTTGAAAGCTAACATCACCCGACTCATTTCCCCGCCCGACGCTGTCTTAGCTAATGATTTCAACGGTTCACCTTTGTTTGTCGAAATTAAGAAATCACAAATATTTAATCCACTAGTTCTAAAAGCAGAAACGTCAAATTCATTTTCTGGTTCAACACTTTGAAAGTCAATCTCGAACTGAGCATGTTTAATCACTAATTCATGCAATGTCTCGACAATATCCTTAGTGATTCTACTAGCTATATCTTTTCTAAAAGTTGTAAGGTTGTTTGCTTGTGCTATAACTTTTTCATAAGCTAACTTTACCATCTCTTCTTTTTGTTTAATCACTAAATCGAAGTTTTCAACTGTATCAATCTCAATTTCTAAAAATTGTTGATAAGCAATTAACTCATCGATATTTTTATTATATTTCTTTTGTACTTTATCTAATTCGTTAATTCTTTCAACCAATGCTTCGAAATCACTCTTGGCAAAGTCTAAATTCTCTGAACGGGCAATAATCAATGAATTAATATCATCAAGTTCATAATAAATATTGTTTAATCTTTCATGAATGCTTTCGAATTCTGAAGAAAATCGAGAAATGCTTTGAAAATCATCTTTGATTTCATATATCTTATCCAAAAGCATTTCTTCATTTAAGTTAAATTTAGCTTTTTCTAATAAAGTATTAATCTTGTCAATGTTTTCCATAACATTGACTTTTTCTGTTATCTCTAAATACTCTTCAGACTTTAGATCTAAATTTGTCAGTTCTTGTAATTGAAACTTATAGAGATCTAACTGATTGATTGCTTCCTTTTTCTTGTTTAAAGTCAACTGATAATCCTTGATTTTTCCTTTGTATTCTTCAAGACTTTCTTGATAACTGTCAAGTAAGGGTTTAACTCTAGACCTCCTGAAATTATCAATTAAATTTAAATAATTCTCAGGATTAGTCAATTGATTGGTATCAAACTGAGAGTGAATATCAGCAAGATATACAGATAATTCTTTCAAAGTTTTTAGCGAAGCATTTTGATTATTTATCTTTACAAGATTTCGGTTATCTTTAGCGATTATCCGGTTGATTACTAGTGTATCTTCGCTATCGATTCCAGCTCCATCCAAGACGCTTTTAATCTCGCTTGATTGAATATTAAACTCACCGATAATTTCCGCAAAATCACTTTTAGAACTAATCATTTCCTTAGCTGCTCTTTCTCCCAACAACAAAGAAATAGCATCAACAATGATGCTTTTTCCGGCGCCAGTTTCACCTGTTAAAACTGTCATCCCCTGGTGAAACTCTAAGCTGATATAATCAATAATCGCAAAGTTTTTAACCTCTAGTCTTTTAAGCATATAAGTCCTCTAATCAAGTATTCTTTTGATAATACCTTCCGTATCTAAATGATATAATTTATAAATCTCTTCTTGCGTACCCTGTAAAATAAATTCATCAGGCAAACCAAGAATTTCAATGTTTTTAAGTAATTTTTTCTCACTCATGAATTCTAATATCGATGAACCCAAACCACTGATCTTCGTTACATCTTCTAAGACAAACAAAGGTTTTGAGTCCGTTAATAAAGCTTCTACCATTAATTCATCCATCGGCTTAATAAAGCGAGCATTAATAACATTGATTGGTAATTTATTGTTTTTGACGAATTCATCCATTCTTGTAAAATTATCGCCATAAGCAATTAAATTGGCTGTTCCTTGATAATCATGCATAACCCAAGTCGGTTTAGTAATAGCTTCATAACTTTGATTTAAGTATCTTTCAGTACAATTACGAGAATATCTAAGAGCTACTGAATTCTTACTAATATTAAATGCATAATCAAGCAATTGGTAAGCTTCAACGGCATTAGCCGGTTGAACTACTTCAATATTAGGAATGTGTTTTAAATAGGCAATATCAAAAACTCCTTGATGAGTTTCACCGTCTGCTCCAACAATCCCGGCACGGTCAATCCCAATCACAATTTTGGCTTCTTGTCTTGTTAAATCATGAACTATCTGATCATATGCTCTTTGTAAGAAAGACGAATAAATCGGTAAATAAATCTTTAAACCATTCATCGCTAAAGCGGTACTAAAACAAACTGAGAAACTTTCACAAATTCCGACATCAATAATTTTTTCAGGATATTTCTCTTCAAAACCATTTAATCCCGATCCAGTAATCATCGCTGGAATAATAATCCGAAAATCATCATGCTTTGGGGCAAATTCCATCATGTACTCACTAAAAATATTACTCCAACTTAAGATATTTTCTTTATTTTTATTTAAAAATTCTCCCGTTTCAATATCAAAAGCGCTAACTCCATGCCAAGTTCCGTTTGCATCATTCTCGGCCGGTAAGTAGCCTTTGCCTTTTTTTGTAATTACATGCAAAACCACTGGACGATTTTTATGCTTAGCCATATTTAAGAACTTAATCAAATTTTTAATATCATGTCCATCAATTGGTCCGTAATAAGAAAAACCGAATTCATCGAAGATTGTCAAATTATTCGCAAATCCTCTAATCATATTAGCGATTCTCACCTTTGAACGGTAAATAAATTTCGGTAATTTTCGATTTGTCTTTGTCGCATAATTATATAATTTAGCCGATCTAGTTTTATTAAGCAATTTCGACAAACGACCAACATTCTTGGATATACTCATCTCATTATCATTGATGATGATAATCGGAGAAAGTTGCTTTTGATGACCTAAATAATTTAACGCTTCAAAACTTAATCCGCTATTTAAACTACCATCCCCAACAATAGCGATATTTTTTTCATGTGACTTTCTTAAACTCTTAGCTAGTTCAAATCCAGCCACTGCGGCAATTGCCGTAGACGAATGACCGGCTTCCCAATGATCGTGAACAGATTCTGAACGTTTTTGATAACCTGATAAACCTTCAAACTGTCTAAGTTTAGGAAAATCCTTTGCTCTACCAGTTAAGATTTTATGAACGTAAGCTTGATGCCCAACATCGAAGATTAATCTATCTTCAGGTGAGTTGAAAACATAATGCAAAGCAACTGTAAGTTCAACAACTCCCAAATTAGAAGAAAGATGACCACCAGTTTTAGAAATTTGTTCAATCAAAAAGGAACGAATCTCATTTGATAATTCGTTTAATTCCTTAATCGATAAAGTTTTTAAAAACTGCGGGTCTTTAATCTCAAGTAAATTCATCATATTATTCCTTATTAAAGTCAACCAAATCCTCAGAATCCATTAATTTTACAATTACTTCTTCGGCATTTTTCAACTCTTCATGACAGATTTTTGCTAAAGCGATACCTTCTTGATATAGTTTTACAGCTTCATCTAAGCTGTTTTCCCCAGACTCTAACTTTTTGACTAATTGTTCTAACTTTTCTAAGTTTTCTTCAAAGCTTACTTTATTCATTTTCTTTTCCTTCCATCGCAATTATCTTGGTTGTAACTTCACCACCGGCAATCGCAATAACAATCGATTTATTCTTATCAATTTCTTTAAAATGTTTTTTAATCACATCATCTTGTTTAACAATCGCAAAACCTTTTTTCATAATATTAAGCGGGTTAACAAGTTCTAACTTTTCAATTAAATTTTGATAATTGCTATTTCTTTGTATTAACAAATGTCGATATTCCGATTTGATTTCTTTTAAGTAACCAGCAACTCGCTCTTGTTTGTTCTTAATGATATTAACCGGATTAACCTTCAACAATCTTTCATATAAATTAGCATAAGCTAATTCTTTATTTTCAATCAATCTTAAAGGATTTTTCAAGACGTTTCTTGTTGCTATTTGCGTAAAATGCTTTAAGGCACTGTTATATTGATTGTTTAAAGCTAACTCTAATCTTTCTCTATATTTAGCGATATCCTCTAATACATCTCGATAGTTTCTCACTGCGATTTCTGCCGCATGTGATGGAGTTGAGGCCCTAACATCAGCGACAAAATCGCTAATGGTAAAATCCGTTTCATGACCAACAGCGCTGATGATCGGCAGTTTCGAATCATAGATTGCTTTAGCTACCACTTCTTCGTTAAACGCCCATAAATCTTCAATCGAGCCACCGCCTCGACCAATAATCAAAACATCAACAAGCCCTTGTCTATTAACTTTTTCAATCTGTTCAACAATCGATTCTTTCGCATTTACGCCCTGAACCAAAGCCGGATAGATAATAATTTTAGTTAAAGGAAAACGACTATTTATCACATTAATAATATCTCTAACAGCCGCTCCTGTCGGTGAAGTAACAACCCCAACGGTTTTTGGAAACAGCGGTAATTTTATTTTATGGCTTTCTTCAAAATAGCCTTTTTTAGCTAAATCTTCTTTCAATCTTTCATAAGCTAAATATAAATCGCCAACCCCATCTAAATCCATCTTTTGAATATAGATTTGGTAAGTACCATATGCTTCGTAAACGGAGATATATCCTTCAACGATAACCTTATCACCGTCTTTAGGATTGAAGTTAAGTCCTTTAGTGCTTGAAACAAACATAATTGCGCTTATTTGCGATTTATCATCTTTTAAAGTCAGATATAGGTGTCCCCTTGAATGTCGCTTAAAATTAGAAATTTCTGCCTTTAAAAGAATGCTTTGAAGTTCAGAATCATTATCTAATTTATATTTCAAATAACGGTTTAAAGCAGTTACAGTCAAATATTGTCTAACCATGATTTTTCTCCAAATAATTCTTAATGTTTTCTAACAGTCTGTTATTAAACTTTTTCGCTAAATCATCATCCAAATTAGAATAAGTCTTCGTAATTTCTAAAGCTTCGTTAATCGCAACTCTGTAAGGTGTATTTAAGTATTTCATTTCATAAACAGAAAAACGAACAATCGCCAGATCAACATAATTCAATCTATCAATTGACCAATTAAGCAAATTGCTGACAATAATCTCATCTAGTTCATGATATTTAGCTTTTATATCTTCAAAAGTCGTAATGATTTCTTCAGAATAATCTTCTCTTAAGAAATCGCCACCAAGAATATCACTAAAAATTAGTTTTATTATCGTTTCTCTAAATAATCTTCTCTTCACTGTTTAAACACCTATCTTCTCAAATAAATATTTTATCACAAAATATCCAATATTTAAAGCATAATAACTAGTAAAAAAGACATAGATTAACTATGCCTTATTTTTAACATAACAAGTCGTTTCATATGGTTTTAACTTAATCTTTTGCTTTAAAGGCAAATCATCACCGTAAAAGTACTCGAAATTATCAAGATCTACATTTCCTAAATCAACTTCAATCTCATAATCCCTAAAATTAGCAACCACTAAATAATCTCTCGTTTTACCCTTATTGAGATAACAATAACTTTCATTATCTTCAATATTGATAAATTCAATATCTCCAAAGATAATGTTCTCACTATCTTCAACTCTTTTCATTAAGATAAAACGATAGGTATTTAGAATCGAATCTTTACTTTCTTCCTGCGCTTGAACGTTAATCTCTTTATAATTATAATTGGTGTTAATCCAAGGTTTACTCTTAGAAAACCCACCATTTAAACTATCATCCCATTGCATCGGCGTTCTCGCGTTATCTCTCGAACGATCAACTATCGCTAATAACGCTCTTTCTTTTGTCGCTCCATTCTCTGTCATATTCTTATATTCAGTAAAGACTTCAACATCCCGAAAATCTTCAATATTTTCATATAATACATTAGTCATACCAATTTCTTCCCCTTGGTAAACAATCGCTGTACCCGGCATGAAATATAAAGTTATAGCCAACATCTTCGCTGACTTTTCATGATACTTTTCCGTGTTGCCATAATGAGATACAACTCTTGGTTGATCATGATTATGCCAATAGATTAAATTAAAGCCATTATTTCCGACAACTTCGTATTGATGAGCATAACTTTTTTTAATAACATTAACTCTTAAATCAGCTTTAGACCACTTACCAGTAATGGCTGATTCTGAGTCACCTGTATCTGCCCAACAATGACCGAAATGAATCAATAAATTAAATTCATGAGAATTAAAACCAACATACTTCATAACTTCTTTTTTAGAAGCTCCACCAGATTCTCCTAACGTCAATAAGTTATAAGGTTCAAATAACTCCAAAGCCAATTCTTTAATATATTCATGATGTTTTGGCAAGGATGAAAAATATTCATATCCTGGCATGCCATCAGGGAAATTCCAATCTTTTTCTAAATGATTCGCAGCATCAACCCGAAAACCGTCAACTCCCAAATCAATCCAATATTTAATAATCTTTTTTAAATCATTTTTCATATCTTCATTACGCCAGTTCAAATCCGGCATCTTCTTTGAAAAAATATGTAAATAATACTCATCAGTTGCTTCATTATAATCCCAAGTTGGGCCACCAAACCAACTAATCCATCTAGTTGGTCTTACTCTTTTACCAGATTCATCATACTTAGGCTTATGCCAAATATAATAATCATGGTACTTCGAGTGTAATGGATGATTTGGATCTTTAGCAATTTTAAACCACTCATGTTCATCAGACGTATGGTTTAAAACCAAATCAATTAAAATTTTCATACCTAATTCATTAGCTTTTTGTACCAAAGCTTTAAAATCTTCCATATCACCGTAATCTTTACTAACCTGATAAAAATCTCTAACATCATACCCGTTATCATCCATCGGCGAGTCATAATGCGGTGATATCCAGATTGTTTCAATACCAATACTCTTTAAGTATTCTAACTTATACATAACACCTTTTAAATCACCGATACCATCGTTATTCGTATCATAAAAACTTCGTAAATATATCTGATATATATTAGTGGTCATCCACCATTTTCTTTCCACATTAATCCTCCAACTTTTTAACAGTTTTCAAACTATCATACTTATTATATGCTTCACCCATAACTAAAGTAAACTGTTTTGTCTCAAGAAAAGACTTAGTCAAACTAGTTTTTTGATGATCATAGATAATCTTAATATCTAACTCATTTAAAATTTTTAATAAATAACCGCAAGCCGATAATCCCACTTCTTCAGAATCTAAAACAACATACTCGGCTAATTTTAAAATCTCCAAATCCTTTAACTTAAAATTCGCTAAAACATTCTTAAAACCAATCTTTATATGACTTAATTCTTTGATATCTCGCTCCAAAAAATCTTGATAATTCAAGACATAAATAACTTCACAACGATTAAAGCTCTTATTATTTAATTTTTTAACTATCTTTTGCATTTCCAATTGATTATCTAACGTCTTTACAGCCAAATCAATCAAGAACTTACCTTTAAAATTAGTCAACCTAACATCCTTAATCAAAGTTGAAATCATTAAACCGTCCCAACTTACCTCTAAGTTATTAGCTTTGATAACTCTAACAAGTGAATCCTTATTTCCCAGTAAAACTCGATTTAAAACATCAACGTAGATTAACTTAAAAGCATTAGTTTGCCAGTTGACAACTAATTGGTAACTTAATTTAATATTATTCTCCGCTAAAATCTTATTAACATTTTCCAAAATAGTTCTAGCAATTTCTCGGTTAGTTCGGTAATTCTTGTTATCTTGTAAGAATCTGATTTCCGTACTTGTCAGCGCATTCAAATATTTTAGGTCCTCTAAGTCACTCTTAGTGATAGAATTCTTTAGATAGACCAAAGAAGCCCTGATATCAACATCTTTAATAGTAGCTTTAAAGACATCATCATAAATTCTTTTAATAATTCTTTTATCCTTAGTCTTTAAGATTAAATACAAATTATCCATACCTTCTAAATATAGGTTTTGATAATAATTTCTCGCACTAACCCTCACAACTTCATAGATTGTATTCAATAAATTATCATAACGTGTATAACTGTAATCATTCATAAAGTCTTGATAATTTCTTAAATTAAAGAGAATGATTGAGTTATCTTCGCCAATCACTTCATCTAAAAGATACCTATAATCATGATATTTTCTCGCAACAACAATTTCTTTTTCTTTTTTTCCTAATAAATATATATCTAAATCATCTTTAAAGATTTGAAAATTAATATTAACAATATCTTTAGCTTGATATTTAAGCGTAATACTATTATTCAAAATCAGTTCATCAACATAGATATTCTTAACCAATCTACTTTGAAAATCTTCCATACTTAAATAATCTTTACTACTAGAAAGCAATGATTTGGCAGAATTATTTAATAAATGTAAATTGTTTTCCTTCAACAAGAATAAACCGTATTCCTCTTGATCAAAGATATCCAATAAATTCTTTAATAACTTTAAATTAAAGCTATGTTTATTAAAATCATAAAGTAATTTTTCAGCGATTATTGCATTTATTTCAAAGAATTTTAAGGCATTGTAAAAATCATTTCCCTTAGAATAAAAGACTAGATATTCAAACTCTTTAATTTCTTTAACCATAACATATTTATCATCTGCTTTTAAGAACGGATCATCTTTAAATCTTTTAAGCATTGTTTCATCATAAAGATTGAAAATTTCATTCTTAAGTAAATCTTGATAAATATTATTGCTATTGTCATTTGCTTCTAAATCTTTTTCCAGCAACAAGCCTTTAGTAAAATGCTTTAATTTTACAACTCCGTCTTCTATCTTTACATAAACCAACTTAGAAAAAACCATTGTTTGGCTTATTTCGTTAAACAGAGCATGAATTATTTCTCTTTCCTTTAAAAACTGCAGGGAATAATTATTCTTCAAGAAATTAAATAGATAATCAAACAGATTATTAAGTGGCATAAAACTATCTTGTATCTCTAAAATAAGACCATCAAGCATTGCTTCTTCTTCTTGGTTTTTTAATCTTTTCATTAATTTAACAGCTGCTTGATAGAATTTAATACGCGATTGTTTTGATAATACTCTCTTCATAATTCCTAGGTGCTTTTGATAAAAATCATAAGCTTCAGCTAGTTGATTAAGTTCAATTTGAATATTGATATAGCGATCAAGATAACGGTATTTATTATTAGTTTTGATAAAATAATCCTGATAAACTTCTAAAGCTTTTAGAAAGTTCTTTTCATGAACTAAAAGATCGCATTCAGCTAATAAGAAAGTTGGGTTCTTTTTAACCTTGTCATATTTCAAAGCAACATGATAAAATTTCTTCGCTAAATCATAATCGTTAATTTTCAAATAAAGCATCGATAATTTAAGATACTTATTAACTAAATTTTGATTAGAGATATTATCCTTAATAGTCTCTAAAACTTTAATAGCTTCAAGGTTTTCATTTAATCCTTCGTAACATACTGCATAATAAAACTTTTGCATCAATTGATCAGTTTCTTTACTGATCAAATCTTCACGATTAATAAGCGCGCTTTTTAACTTAACAAAATCTTCAACCTTCAATAAAACACTAATCAGTTTATTGACAATTTCTAATCTTTCAAACTTATCTTGAATAAAATTATCTTTTAAAGGCACTTCTAATACTTTAATAACATTTTCATAATCTTTTTTTACCGTCAAGAAATTCACAAAGTCAAACAAGCAATCCATATATAAAGAACTGTTGGCTTGATTTTCTAACAGAATTTTTTCATATGTTTCAGTATCTAACTCTCTGTATTGCTTTTTAATTTCTTGCCAAGATTCCATAAACTACCTTTTCTTTTTTAATTGCTTAATGATATTTCCGTAAACATTATAAATCTTAACATCAAGTTCTTTTTCTTCCATTTCAACAACCGCAAACGTCGGATTTTCATGACTCCTCCAGTTGGAAAGTGAACCAGGGTTAAGCAAAATAATCCCTGCAGATTCTTCTAAATGCGTCCGGTGCGTATGGCCAAAACAAGCGATATCCACTTTCTCATCATAGGCTTTCTGCAACAGCTTTGAAAGTCCCATCTTCACATGGTAAAGATGTCCATGAGTTAAAAGCATCGACCAGCCTTCAAAGATGAATTTCAGTTCGTAAGGAAACTTTGGTTCGAAAGGATAATTACCCTTTACCCCAACGATTCCTAAATCGCTTAACTCATTTTCTTTCATCTCGGAATCACCTAAAGAAAAAATCCGGTCTAAAGGCGAATAAAGTTTAATAATTCTGTCAATATTATCTCTGTCTCCATGATTATCACTTAAAATTAAAATTCTCATTTTCCAGCATCCTCTTTAATTTATCAATCGCTTTACCACGATGCGACAGCAGATGTTTTTCATCTAAATTAAGTTCACCATAAGTCTTTTCATATCCTTTAACTAAAAACACTGGATCATAACCAAAACCAAATTTACCACGTCTGTGATTAATAATCGTTCCTTCAGTTTTACCAGTAAAATACCTAATATCCAAATCACTGATATAAAAACAAATAACAGTCACAAACTGAGCACTGCGGTCAGTTTGTTTTTTAATCTTTTCTAGCAATAAATCGATATTGTCATCATCAGTTTCACTCTTAGAAAATCTTTTCGATTTCACTCCAAGTTCATTAGGTAAAGATTTAACTAACAAACCCGAATCATCCGCAATAACTGGTTTTTTGTATATCTTATATAATTGTTTAGCTTTAATCAGCGCATTTTCTTCAAAAGTCTTACCAGTTTCAGCAATATCACCTTGAAAACCTAATTCAATTAAAGAAATAAGCTTTAAATCTAAATTTTTAAATGCATTTTGATATTCTTTGATTTTGCCAGCATTATTACTAGCTATTATTATTTCTCTCATATTCAATAGAAAAAAGTTAAGAAAATTTCTTAACTTAACTCATAAACTTCTTCTGTTTTAACCATTGGGTAAATTTTTGAATCAAATCATTTCTACCTACCAACAAGATTTCATCCTCTGGTTCAAATGGTGTCTGTGAGCTAGGGATTATAATTTGATCATTTCTTCTAACAGCCACAATATTAATACCGAAATTCTTTCTGATTTCTAATTCAAGTAAATTTTGACCAATCATCTTTTTCGTAACCTGAGTTGAAATAAAAGAATAATCTTGATCTAACTGTAAATATTCCAAGAAATTTCCGGAAATTAATATCGTCGCCAATCTTTTTCCCGTTTCTTGTTCCGGCCAAACCAAGTGTTCTGAATCAACCCCTAATTTTTCCACAACCCTAGCGTGATACTCACTTTGAACCTTTACATAAATATCATTAACACCTAAATCTTTTAAAATTAAAGTCGTCAAAATCGAATTATCAACATTCATTCCCGTCGCGACTATAACTGTGTCATAACTGTTAATACCAATCTCTCTTAAAGCTTCGATATCAGTTGAGTCCAAACATACAGCGTTAGTCACCATTTTCGCTATTTTTTCAATCTTATCAAAGTTCTTATCTATAACCAGTACATCGGCCTCCAACTTAACTAATTCTTCAATTAAAGCCAGTCCAAAACGACCAACGCCAATAACCGCAAATGATTTTTTCGCCATCTCTTATGTTCCCTTCTTTCTTATACATATCTTATTATACTAAAATTGCTATTTTTGTCAATGAAAGCAAAGCGTATTCTTGAACTTTTTTACTATACAAAATATCCTAATTAGTTTATAATACTTGTAACGAGGTGATTAAATATGAATGATTACGATGATTTATTTGATAAAAATGATGACGTCAAACAAGAAGTGATTTACACCAAAACTAATTTTCAAGACGATCATGCCAGCCAATTTTACCGCCGCGCCCAAGAAGACAAACGTAACGGTCTTCTAATAGCGATCTATATTATTATCAGTTTATTAGTATCCTTTTTAGGCGGATTAATAATCAATCAAGAATATGGATATTTAGAAGAAGGTATTAATTCCATCGAAGCTGTGACGGAAGTCGGTTTCACTGTCATTGATAATATCAATCCAGATACCAATGAAATTGATACTTTGAATCCTTATGAAGTCTTTGTTCATGGTGAATATATCAATAATTATGATAAAGTATTTCCTGTTTTTAACATTGAAGTTGAATTCTTCGATATTGCCAATCAATCACTTGGTGTTCAAGTCTTTACTCATGAAAACTTTGAAGCTGGAACTACCTTTGCAATTGATGAATCTTTAATAGCTTCTGTTGAACCGATAACGATTACTAGTTCAATCTATGTTGATGCGCCTTCAATGATTTATACCTTAATATCTTTAGTACAAGTAACGATAACTGCAGTTTTATTCTTTATCGTTGATAAACTTAACTTCAAAAAAGACTGGGAAGACTTTAAAGAAAACCGAAAAGTACGAGTTTCAAATATCTTTACTGGGTTTTTATTAGTTTATGCTTCACTTATAGTCGCCAACTTAATTTTGACATTACTAGGAGTTGTTGAAACATCGCAAAATGAAATGGTGATTCAATCTTTATTTAATGATAGTCCCCTAAACCTTTTCATTCTCTTTCTAGTTCTTTGCGTATTAACCCCAATAGTTGAAGAGGTAGTCTTTAGAAAAGTCATCTTTAACTTCGTTGAACCAAGATCAAACTATAAAGTAGCTATCGCTATGACAGGTATTATCTTCGGTATAATGCACGTTATTTCTTTCGGAGACTTCATTCAATCAATACCATATATCTTGATGGGCTTTGTCTTCGGTTATATCTACTGGAAATCAAACAAGAATATCTACGTAGTTATATCTGTTCATTTCCTCAACAATTTCTTATCATGGTTAATCTATGTATTAATGATTTACGGCATCACATTTTAATATAAGAATTAAAGAACAAAAATAATTCTTA
>DDWA01000022.1:0-11222 GCA_002345425.1 Caryophanales bacterium UBA2298
GTAAGAATTATTTTTGTTCTTTAATAGAGCTATTTACAATTATATTTACCAGGAGTATAATTATGCCTGAAAGAATAATTTATTACTGAGGTAAAAAAATGAAGGAAAAAGAGAAGAATAAGAATCAGTTTATATTGTTCATGTTTGTTCTAATTTTACTTGGTTGTGCAGGTTATGCTTTGTTTTTAGTTTACAGAATGCTTTTTACTGATATCGAAGTTGACACTATTCAAGTTGTAATTGTTTTGATTCCGGTGTTTATTATCGGACCGCTTATTAGTAAGTTTGCTACTAATGTCAATAATAAGCCTAAAAATAATGGCAAATACACTTTTGACAATAATCAAAATCCTAATAAAACTCATAGTTTTGATAATAGTAACTATTACAATAATCAACAATCATCAAACAATGGTTTTGATAATGCTAATAGTTCTAACTATGACAATAATGATTTGAACAATGGGAATAAGTTTCCCCAAAGTCCTAACCAGCTACAACCAGCTGCAGAAGGGAAGAAGCCAGTTAATAAAAACTTGATACCATCAATCATATTAGTAGTAGTCTTTATTGTTTTCTTTGCCTATCAGGGCGGTTATTTAAACTTCTTTAATAATAGCGACCCAGTAGGCAAATGGATTTATCAAATGGAAGAAGGAGAAACTATTGGTGGAGTTACAAATTTAACAGATTATTGGTATATGGAATTTTATGAAAATGGTACACTTGATATCGGTTGGAAGAACGTTGATTATCCCGAAGATTCTCAAGGCTCGGGATCTTGGTATGTTGAAGGTGGAGTAATTTATGTTATCATTCATTATAATTATGGAGATACGGTCAACGCTGAATTTGTGATAAAAAGCAATCAATTGGTTGAATACGGTACAAATGTTCCTTCAGCTTATTTTAGAGAATAAAATTATCTAATATTTGATAAATAATTAAAGGTTTAATCACATGTAGTGTGGAAGATTAAGCCTTTTGTTTTTCTTCAAATTTATCCTTTATCTTTTTTCCTTAAAATGTTATAATATTTTTGTAAGCGTTTTCTATTATTTTTTGGAAAACTTTATTTTTGTTAAAAGTTGGAGAGGAGAGCTTGTGCAAGATTTTTTGTACTTGATATAGAGATGAAGAATATTACATTTTTAACAGGATATTATGGTTCAGGGAAAAGTGAATTAGCGATTAATTTAGCGATAAAAGAACGAGTAGATTATGTTGTTGATCTGGATATTATGAATCCATATTTCAGAACTAGAGAACAAGAAGAATTTTTAAAGACTTATGAGATCGAGACGATCTCATCAGATTTAGATTATAAAGCCCATATTGATATGCCTTATATATCAAAACGTGTGTTTATACCTTTTCATGATGAAAGTAAAAGAGCGATTTATGATTTAGGCGGCAATGATAGTGGCGCGAAGTTATTAAGGCAATTTGAAGATTATAATGACGTGGATATTGATTTATATATTGTTATTAATGTTTATAGGCAAGAAAGTGATAATTCAGAAAAAATCATTGAACTAATCGATAAGATTGAAGGTGTTGGTGGTTTTAAAGTTACAGGTTTAATCAATAATTCTAATCTTTTAAGAGAAACTACCTTAGAAGATATTTTGTATGGAGAAACAATAATTAAAGAAGTTAGCAATAAAACAAAGCTCCCAATTGTTTATACAGCTGTTTGGGAAAATATCTATGCGGATAATTTGGTATTTCAAGGAGAAGTACTAAAATTAAAATTATATTTTAGAAAGAATTGGTTATAAGGAGGAGAAATTGTGCCAAAAGGAAGAGTTGAATTTAACTATGAGATTTGTAAAGGCTGCGGGTTGTGTGTCGAATACTGCCCAACACATATCCTTTACATGGACATGAAGACGTTGAACAAAGCGGGATATAATATTATTAAAGTGTCAGAACCTGATAAATGTATCGGTTGCGCTTTTTGTGCGATTATGTGTCCTGATTCAGTAATTAAAGTTGAGGTGAATAAATAATGGCTAAGGTATTGATGAAAGGTAATGAAGCAATTGCTCTAGCAGCTATTAAAGGCGGAGTAGATGCTTTTTATGGTTATCCAATTACACCACAGAATGAAGTGCCAGAGTATTTGTCAAAGCATTTACTCGATGCTGGCAAGGTATTCTTGCAAGCGGAATCTGAAGTAAGTGCAATTAATATGGTTTATGGTGCTGCAGGAGCGGGAAAAAGAGTTATGACTTCTAGTTCATCACCTGGGATTGCGCTTAAGCAAGAAGGAATATCTTATATCGCTGGTGCTGAACTTCCTTGTTTGATTGTTTCAGTAATGCGTGGTGGACCTGGTCTTGGTAGTATCCAACCTTCTCAAGGCGACTATTATCAAGCGACTAGAGGTGGCGGTAATGGTGATTATCATTTAATCGTTTTCGCGCCAGAAAGTATTCAAGAAACAATTGATGTGATTAAAGAGTCTTTTGATATTGCGGATTACTATAGAAATCCGGTAATGGTATTAGTTGACGGACTTATCGGTCAAATGATGGAATCAGTTGATTTTGATCGACCGGTAAAAGAAAGATTCTTACCGGAAAAAGATTGGGCAACTACAGGAACTAAAAACCATCCTGGCAGAAGAAATGTTGCTAATTCACTTTATTTGGATCCTCAAGCTTTGGAACAGCATAATATTCATTTGAATGAAAAATATAAACTTATCAAGAAGAATGAAACAAGATTTGAATTGATAAATTTTGATAATCCTGAATATATAATCGTTGCTTATGGAACGATGGCGAGAATTGCAAGAAGTGCAATTGAAATGCTTAAAAAAGAAGGAATTGAAGTTAGCATGATTAGACCAATTAGCCTTTTCCCTTATCCAGAAATTGCTTTTGATAAAATACCGGAAAATGTTAAAGGTATTTTGACTTGTGAACTTTCAATGGGACAAATGCTCGATGACGTTTTAATTGCAAATAACGGTAGACATAAAGTTGGTTTCTTCGGTAGAGCCGGAGGCATGTTACCAGATCCAGAAGAAATCGTTGATGCGATTAAAAACTTTAACGAAAGAGTGGTGAAGTAAGATGTGGGAAACTAAGTATGAAAAAACTCAAGGTTTAACAGATAAAAAACTTTCTTACTGTCCAGGTTGTGCACATGGAATCATTCATAAGTTAGTCGCTGAAACTTTAGTTGAATTAGGTATTCTAGATCGTTCAATCGCTATTGCTTCGGTAGGTTGTTCTGTGTTTTCTTATGAATTCTTTAATTGCGATGCGCAACAAGCTCCACACGGTAGAGCTTGTGCTCTTGCAACAGGAATTAAAAGAGTATTACCAGAAAATATCGTTTTCACTTATCAAGGTGATGGTGACTTAGCCAGTATTGGAATTGCTGAAACAATTCATGCGGCTAATAGAGGTGAAAATATCACTGTTATCTTTATTAATAACGCGATTTACGGGATGACCGGCGGACAAATGGCTCCAACAAGTCTTATTGGTCAAAAAACGACGACTTCACAAGACGGTAGAGATCAAGCTCATCATGGTAGTCCGATCAAGATTAGTGAAATGTTTGCGACGATCGATGGGGTTGCTTATCTTGAAAGAGTTGCGGCATATGATCCTAAACATGTTATAAAAGCTAAAAGTGCAATTAAAAAAGCTTTTCAATATCAAATTGCAAATAAAGGTTTTACCATGGTTGAAGTTGTTTCGACTTGTCCAGTTAACTGGGGAATGAAACCGGTAGATGCGATGAAATGGTCTAAAGAGGCAATGGAACCAGTTTTTCCTTTAGGAGTATTTAAAGATAAGGGGGAAAAATAAGATGGATGCTAAGAATATTAAAGTAGCTGGCTTTGGTGGTCAAGGGGTTATGATGTTTGGTCAAATCCTTGCTTATAGCGCTACTAAAGATAATATTAACGGTTTATGGTTTCCTTCTTATGGTCCTGAAACAAGAGGTGGAACCGCGAATTGTTCTGTTATCGTTTCCGATAAACAGATTAATTCACCGGTCTTTAAAAACGCTGATCATTTAGTGGCTTTTAATTTGCCGTCTTTGGTTAAGTTTGAAGAACATATGGCGGAGAACGGACTTATTCTTTATAATTCATCTTCGATTGATGATCAAAAGAGTAAAGAAAATGTTTTAGTTGTTGGTGTTCCAATTAATGATATCGCTAATGAGTTAGGTAATATTAAAGTTGCCAATATGGTCATGATGGGAGCTTATTTACAATTAACTAAACTTTTCTCAGATGAAACGATTGAAGCGATTATTAAGAAGATACTAGGAGAAAGAAAAGCAGATTTAGTAGAAATCAATAAACAGGCAATTATTGCCGGTAAAGAATATGTCAAAAAATTAGGTGTTAAGTATGCTTAGATCAGTCGATGAACTAAGAATCTTGGCTGAGAAAGTCAACCGCAAGAAAATTGCGGTTGTCTTTGCGCATGACGACCATGTTATCAGCGCTATAAAAGATGCTAGTGATTTAGGAATTATTGAACCGATTTTAATTGGTGAAAAGCTAAAAATAGAAGAGTTAATCAAAGAATTTAAACTGTTACCACCTTATTCAATTATCGATGAACCAGACGGTGAAATTGCTACTAAAATTGCGATGGATTTAGTTAATGATCAACAAGTCGATCTTTTAATGAAGGGCTTAATTGATACCAAAATATTATTAAAAGGTGTTGTCAATAATGATTATGGGATTAAAGATGCAAAACTTTTGTCCCATGTTGGGATTGTAAGTTATCCAACCTATCATAAAGTTTTATTTGCTAGTGATGGAGCGATGAATATTACACCTAATGTGGAACAAAAGATTTTAATTATCGAAGCGGCGGTAAAACTAGCTAAATCTCTAGGTTACAAAATGCCAAAGGTTGGTTTAGTTTCAGCTGTTGAAAAGGTGAATCCGAAAATTCAATCGACAGTCGATGCAAAAGCGATAGTAGATTACTATAAGGATAAAGAAATTGACTTTTTAATTGATGGACCTTTCGCAGTTGATAATTTGGTTTCGATGGATTCCGTTAAACAAAAAGGCATAACTTCACCTGTTGGCGGCGATTGTGATATTTTAATTTTCTCTAATTTGGATGCAGGTAATATCTTTTATAAAACTTCTGTCTTTTTGGCTAATGGTAAGAGTGCTGGAGTTATCTTAGGTGCTAAAGTTCCAATAGTTTTAACTTCTAGAGCTGACTCTGCGGAAGCTAAACTGAACTCTATTTTATTGGCGGTGTTAAATCATGATGGATTATCTAATCTTAGTAATTAACCCTGGTAGTACTTCAACCAAGGTAGCTCTGTATAAAAATGAAGAAGTTTTAAAAGAAAAGACTTTAAGGCATGATGTGGAAGAGTTAAAACACTTTAAAAACATTATCGAACAAATTGACTTTCGCAAGAGTTTAATTCTTAAACTAATTGAAGAGAGTAATTATTGTTTAAAAGATATTGATATCTTTGTTGGTAGAGGCGGAATGACTAGACCTTTATCTGGGGGAACCTATAATATTTCTTCAGAAATGGTAGCGGATTTGAGCAGTTTGAAATATGGTGCTCATGCCTCGGCCTTAGGTTCAATTATTGCATATGATTTAGCGAAAATACATAATAAACCAGCATTTACTGTTAATCCTGTTGTAGTTGATGAGTTTGAGGATATCTCGAGAATCAGCGGTTTAAAACAGATTGAAAGAAAGAGTGTTTTTCATGCTTTAAACCATAAAGCAATAGCCATAAGGTTTGCTCAATCAATTAATAAAACCTATGAAGAAGTCAATGTCGTGATCGCTCATTTAGGTGGAGGAATAAGTGTTGCTTTACATAAAAAAGGCAGAGTTATTGATGTCAACAATGCTCTTGGCGGTGACGGACCTTTTTCACCGGAAAGAACGGGAACGATTCCAACCTTTCCTTTAGTTGATATTTGTTTTTCCGGTAAATACACTAAAGAAGAAGTTAAAAAGATGTTAGTTGGCAAGGGAGGAATTGCTTCCTACCTCGATACCAATGATGCGCGTATTGTTGAAAAAAGAGTTCTAGAAGGCGACGAAGAAGCTAAACTAATCTTTGAAGCAATGGCTTATACAGTGGTTAAAGAAATTGGTTCAATGTACTTTGCGGCAGGGGGAGATGTTGATGGTATCATTCTTACTGGCGGCATTGCTTACAGCAAATACTTTACAACTTATATCAAACAATATATTGATCCAATCTTAGAAGTTACGGTTTACCCGGGTGAAGATGAGATGCAAGCTCTGGCAGAAGGAGCGATGCGGGTCTTGACAGGCAAGGAAAAAGTATTAGAGTATTAATATGTTATTTATTTAAAGCAAGGTTTAAAAAAACTTTGCTTTTTTTTTGAGAAAAAATTGAATGAATGTTGTATATATTAGTGAAAGAAGTATTGCTTTTAGAGAGAGAGTGTAAAATGTTAAGAAAAGAAAAAGAAACGAAAATGAATAAAATAGCGATAATTATGTTAGTTGTCGTCTTAGAAGCGATTATTTATTTAATCACTTATTTAAGCGGTGGTATCTATAGTTGGACTTCACAGTTGATGTATTTGCCGATAATAGTTGCGGGAAGTTTTTTAGGTTTAAATGCAGGGATGATTAGTGCTTTATTTGCGAGCCTTTTGATTGGCCCTTTTATGCCAATTGATTTGACATTCTTTAATACCGATGAATTATTATTTTGGTTATTTAGAATGATTACTTTGTTATCGGCTGGATTATTAAGTGGTTATGTCTTCGATTGTTATAGAAGGAACCGTAGAATGTTAAAGGTTGAAGAAATAGAATATAAAAAAAATAAATTAGTAGAAAATTAATAATAAAACTTGTATATATGTTTGTAAGTAAGATTGCTTTCAAAACAACCGTTCTGTGATAGAATATAACTTGAAGAAAGGTTGTGATAAACTTGAATGATAACGAATTGATAATAAAGATTCTTGATGGTGATAAAGATCTCTATGCTAAGATCATGGATAAGTATCACAACGAATTATTCAAATATGTCTATAACATGGTTAATAATTATAATGAAACTGAAGATTTGTTGCAGGAGATATTCTTTAAACTTTATAAACATTTAAAAAAGTTTGATTCAAGTAAATCGTCTTTTAGAACCTGGATGTACAGGGTAAGTAAGAATTATGTATTAAATTACTTAAAGTCAAGCAAAAAACGCATGAGCAACGCTTCAGTTGAATATAATGATGATATTAATCAAGCGTCAGAAAATATTGAAGAACAAGCTGTTAACGATGAAAGAATCAATTTAATCATTAAGGCGATGGGAAAGTTATTAAAACCAAAACATTATGAGATTATGCATCTATACTATTTTAGTAATTTAACAGTTAAAGAAATCAGTGAAACTTTAGAAATACCTGATAAAACAGTTTATAAAGCAATAAATACAAGTATTGAAAAGATTAAAAAGGAGGTGGCATAAATGGAAAAACTCAATCGTAAAATTGATCCTAGTAGAATTGAATTAGCAAAGATTAATACTATTGATAATGTAATGGACCGAATCAACAGTGAAAAGACGTTTTTGTCTTTCTTTAAACCGATTAAAGCGAAGTTCGCTCTGATGGTTTTTAGCGTTTTATTATTGGTTGCGGTAATCTTTGCGACTAATTTAACCAATCCACCGACACCGCCGACACTGACAGAATTTCAAACTAAAAAACTAGTTGAAACATCATATATGTCAGCTTCAATCATTTCTAATGTTGTGGTAAATACAACTACACCGCTTAGTTTCACTGAATTTATGCCACTAGCAGAAAGTGAAACTGAGTTTGAAAAGAATATCGATGATTTTAATTCTTATTTTAATATGTTAAAGGTCTTTATCGATGATCAATCATTTTTAGATAATGCTATCTTTGAAACTTTAGAAGATTCCGATTATGATTATAAGATTAGTTACTTGGTTGAAGGAAAAGAATATATCTTCTTATTAACCTTCAGTAAAACAGGAGCTATTACCGGAGAAATAACTATTGGCGATAAAGTGTTGCTTGTTGAAGGTGATTATAAAGAAACTGAAAATAGTTATGAACTTGAGTTAATCGCAAGAAGAAATAATGATTATATCGAAATTGAGTATCAAAGTGAAACAGAAGATGAAATTGAAAAGTCTTATCATATAAAACAATTCATCAATGGCATCGAAAGTGAAAAAGAAATATCAATTAAAAGTAGTGATGAAGAAGTAACCGTAGAAATATCACAAGGCGAAGATAGTTATTCGTTAGAGAAGTATTCAGAAAATGGTGTTACAGTTTACTTTTTAGAATATGAAGTTAATAATCTAGAAGGTGAAGTATATATCACTGAAACTGTGGATGAATTTGGTAAAACAATTTACCGTTATCATATTTCAGAAGGTGAAATCGAAAAGGATATTGATTTAGATGATCCTGATGAAGAAGACGAAGATGATGATGAAGATGGAGAAGATGAAGACGAAGATGATGATGATGATGATGAAAATGATGAATTATTAGTACTTTCTAGTAATTTGATAAATATTATTTAAATATTTTAAAATAAAAGGAGAAATTTCGGTTTCTTCTTTGTATATATTAGTGTAAGTAACAAATTAAATAAAATTTAGATAAATTAAAGGAGAGTAACAATTATGAAAAAATTATTAGGAATTTTTGTTTTAGCATTTATGGCTTTAGGAATCACTGCTTGTGCAGCTACGCCAACGGCGGCTACATTATCAAGCGAACAATCACTAGCCTCTATGGCTTATCTATCATCAAACTTTTTAAGTTTGAATAATGATACAACTTCAGATCCATTAGCTTTTAAATTAGCTGATGAAACATTAGAAGTTGAAGAAGAATTAGAAACAGTAAATGAATACTTAGAATTATTAAAAGCTTTCATGGAAAATGGTGCAACTGAGTTTGCCCAATTACAAGAACAAGCATCTGACAGAGCTGAGTATACTTATATGCTCAACATAACTGTTGCTGAAGAAGTATATGTACTTTATTATAATGTTGATGTGGAAACATCTGAAATTTCAGGTATCTTCATAATAAATGATGAAGAATATACTATTGAAGCATACAATAATTTAGATGACAAAGAAGAATTTGAAGATGACGACGACGATGATGAAGACGATGAAGACGAATATGATGACAAAGATGGTTATGAAGAAGATGACGATGACGACGCAGATGATATGTCATTAACAAAGATGTCCGATGTAACTACTACAGAAGAAGAAACAACTACTACTACTGAAGAAGAAGTTACAACTGACTCAACTTCAGGAGCTACAGTAGTTGAAAGTGATGATTTAGAAAAGAAAATGGTTCTTATTGCTAGAAATGGCGACAACTATATTGAAATGACTTATAAAGTTGAAACTGAAGGTGAAGAAACAGAAACTAAGTTTGAAATGGAAACTTTCATCAATGGTGTTGAAAAAGAAATCGCTGTTGAAATTAAGATTGAAAACAAAGAATATAAAGTTGAAGTTCAAGATGGCGAAAATACTTATGACTTCAAACGTGAAGTTGAAAACGATGGAGTTAAATATGAATTAGAATATGAAGTTAATGGTGTAGAAGGCGAAATTCAAATCTTTGAAACTACTAATGACTTAGGCGAAACAGTTTATGTTTATAAAATTGAAGAAGAAGGTCAATACAAAGAAGTTGAAATGGAAGATGACGATGACGATGAAGAAGATGACGTTGAGGATCAAGCGTTCTTAATGTAAGACCTCTTTTCCTTGATAAATGCTAGCTTAAAAAAAGCTAGCATTTTCTTTAGACAGATATTTGAAAAAGTTAATGGTTTAGGTTATAATGTTGATTGTAAGAGGTGATAAAGGTGAAATTTTTAAAAGACAATACAATAGTTGATATTATGGAAGCAAAACCTGAAGATGCAGAAGAACTTTTAGAATTATTCAAAAAGGTTGGTTCGGAATCTACTAATTTGATTATGGATCATAATGGTTTAGATATATCTTTAGAAGAAGAAAGAAAATATTTAAAAGAAGCTAATGAAGCTATTACTACTAAACATTTCGTGGCGAAAGTCGATGGTAAGATTGTTGGCGATTGCGGAATTAAAGGTCATAAAGCATCAAAGACTAAACATAATGTTGATTTAGGCATCTCAGTTTTAAAAGAATTTTGGAATAAGGGTTTAGGAACGATTCTTTTAGAACATACTGTGAATTACGCAAGAATAACTGCGGAAATTAAAAATGTTTATTTAGAAGTAAGAGAAGATAATGATTTTGCGATAAAACTTTATGAAAAACTAGGATTTAAAAAAGTAGGAGTAATGCCTGACAAGATTTTTCTTGATGGTAAGTACTATGATGAATTAATCTATTTGTTACAGATATAAGAAGTTTTTGACCTATAAGTTTAGTATATTATAGGCCTTTTTTTTGCTTATAAAATTTTACTTTTTACAGGTGAGATTTTGTTTGGTAAATCAATTATTTTATGTTATAATACCAAAGGTTAAAAAAAATGATAATACTAAGGAGGTTAAAATGCTAAGTGTAGAATTACTACAACAATTTGAAGATCGAATCGCCAAGAAGCAAAAACGTAAACCAGCTGAAGTAATAGTAGGAAACTTTCCTAAAGGCTTAGAAACTATTATTTCAATGTATGGAAGAGATAATCACCAAATCATTATGAATAGTGCGGTAATGCCTTCTGTTAATGATGTTGAATTAGTTGCGACTATCTTACATGAAGGACGTCATGCTTATCAATGGATCCAGATAAATAACCCTGATAAATCTAAAGAAAGTAAAGAATTACTTAATAGATGGAAAGATGAATTCTTAAACTACGAACAGGAATTAGCTAATCAAAATGATCCTTTATACTTAAATCTAGCGATTGAAGTAGATGCGGTTGCTTATGCAGCTTTAAACATTTACAATATGACTAAGTTACAACTTTCGATTGATCCAAAAATGAAAGAACTTGTCCTGCAAAGGCAAGAAGAAATTAAGAAAACTGAAGATATTTTTTAAATAAAAAATCCCGAAAAATTAAACTAGGGATTTTTTCTTTATTTTACTTTTTACTTATAGATTTTATTCTTATATTTGATATAATAAGTATAGAAACTTTATAGGAGGAATTAATTTATGAAATATGTATGTGACGTATGCGGCTA
>DDWA01000022.1:11325-22418 GCA_002345425.1 Caryophanales bacterium UBA2298
TTTTTTAAAGAGTTTAGAGAATTTATTTCCAAAGGTAATGCCCTTGATTTAGCAGTTGGTTTGGTTATCGGTACTGCTTTTAATGCAATCATTAAAAGTTTAGTAGCTGATATCATCACACCTTTAATCAGTTTATTATTTAAAGCGGATCTCAAAAGTTTATATGCGGTATTAAGAGGCACTGTTACTCGTAACCCTTTAACTGGAGATTTGATTTTAAGTGAAGATGCAGTACTTTTGACTTATGGTAATTTTTTCCATGCCGTTATTGATTTCTTAATCATTGCCTTAGCAATTTTCTTAGCTTTAAAGGTTATAACTAAGTTATCAAGCAGACTGAATGAAGTTAAAAAAGCAATTGCTCCAAAAGAAGAAATTGAAGAAAAGGAATAAATATTTATGAGAGATATCGATATTTATAATTGGAACCGCAGAGCTTACTATGAGTTTTATAAATCATATGATAATCCCTGCTTTTCTCTTGATGTAAATATCGATATCACTTCATTGATTTTACTTATTGAAACTAAAGAATTAAAGTTTTTTCCAAGTTTTTTATACTGTTTGATGACAGCATTAAACAGTATTGATGAATTTAAGTATCGGATAAGAAAAGATAAAGTTGTAATTCATGACATAATTCATCCATCTTTTACTGTGCTTAACAGTAAGGGAAATTATGTCTTTTGTTATACAGAATATAAGTCTGATTTTAAAGAGTTTTATCATGATGTTTTAAATAATATTGAAGTTGCTTTTAAAGGTGATAATTTAGAGGATGAAGAAGGTAAAGATGACTTAGTTTTTATCTCATCATTACCTTGGATTAGTTTTACTTCGGTAACTCATCCTTTTTCTAAAAATGATCCACATAGTATCCCAAGAGTTACTTTTGGAAAATATTTTGAAAGTAATAATAAATATTACTTACCAATATCATTCCAAGTGCATCATGGTTTATGCGACGGTTTGCATATTGCTAGATTAATCGAGAAAATTAACGAGACAGTTGAAAAGATTGTCTAACGTATAAATTATAAAAAAAATTGAATAAGCGCTAATTATTTAGGTGTATAACAGGGAATTAGGTGAAAGTCCTAAACTGTGCCAGCAACCGTGTTTCTGATAGCTTTATTAAAGATGTTTTAACCATTGCTTATAATTTATAAGTGAGAAGGTAAATAAAGCTTAAACGAAGATAAGTCGGGAGACCTACCTAATTAATTAAATACATTAAGGGAGATTTAAACGATGAAAGCATTAAAAAGAATTGTACTGGGCTCATTACTATTCTTGACAGTTGTGTTATTAGGGGCGTGTGCCTTGAATACTACTGAATCAAGTACGGTATCGAGCACTACCAACAACACAACCATGACCACTACGGTCGACCTCTTCAGTTTTACAGTTGAGATTGTCACACCTGGTGATAATCTTGAGACAGAAGCTGTTGAAGAAGAGTATGTTTCTAACTCTAAAGTAATCACTTTTACTGAAGAAGATACCTTATTGGATCTTTTAAGAGCGAACTTTACGGTTTATTGCGCCGATGCAAGTGGCGGAAAAGACGAAACATGTTCTTATGACAGCGGTTTTGGTCGCTATCTAGTAGGAATTGACACACTTGACGCCACCGCAATAACCAATGGTTATATTGCCTTTTACATTGACTCGGCATATGCGATGACGGGAGTGGACGCAACACCGCTAGAAGATGGAAAGGTTTATAGTTTTAAACTTGAAACTTTCTAAAAGAAATATGATAAGAAGCATCACCCTAGCGGGGATGCTTCTAGCCATATTATTTATTCAGGAACAATTATTGGTGTTGGTTCCACAGTTTCAATTCACCGTAGTATTGATTATGGTGTATGCTTGTATCTTCCCTTATAAGATTTTAGTTCCAATGATTTTAGGTTATGTCTTGTTAGATAATATCTTCATGGGTACCTTGAATTATCTATATTTTATTCCGATGGTGATTGCTTGGGTCGGTTTTGCGATTGTCGCAAGAAGTTTAAGAGATAAACCGTTTTATGTTCAAGTAATCTTAGCAATTGTTTTTGGCTTTGTTTATGGCTGGATCTTTTTACCGGCAAGAATGATTGAACAAGGAGTAGGTATTTTCTGGCTTTATTTAAAGATGGATTTGCCATTTGAAATCATGATGGCAGCGAGTAATTTGATTACCGTCTTGATTGCATATCATCCTTTAAGGTATAGTTTGGAAAAATCTATTTTACATTTAGAATAAAGACGTGGAGAATTTTCCACGTCTTTTTATGTTTATTTTATTGTAAATTCATCGTTTATAATATCTAATGTATAACTATTATTTGGAACAACACTGGAAGAAATGATTTCTTTAGCAATTAAAGATTCTAGATTGTGTTGAATATAACGTTTGATTGGTCTTGCGCCGTATTCTGGGTTATAAGCTGCATCTAGGATTTTGGTTTTAACCTTATCTGTGAAATTGAAGTCAATCTTTTGATTTTTAAGTCTAAGTTGCAGTTCATTTAATAATTTATCGACAATCTTGACTTGAATAGTTCTTGATAATGGGTTAAAGATAATGATTTCATCAATGCGGTTAATGAATTCTGGTTTAAAGCTTTGTTTTACTAAATCCATTACTTTTAAGCGTGCTTCCTCATCGCCTTCAGTTAAAAATTTTGAGCCAATATTAGAAGTCATGATAATGATTGTATTTCTAAAGTCAACGATTCGTCCTTGATTATCGGTTAAACGACCATCATCAAGGATTTGCAATAACACATTAAAAACCTCGGTGTGAGCTTTTTCGATTTCATCAAACAAAACGATAGAATATGGTTTTCTCCTAATAGCTTCAGTTAATTGGCCGCCTTGATCATAGCCGACATATCCTGGAGGTGCGCCAATTAAACGTGAGACGGAAAATCTTTCCATATATTCGCTCATATCAATTCTAACGATTTGATTTTCATTAGCGAATAATTGTTCTGCAAGAGATTTGGCTAGTTCGGTTTTACCGACACCGGTCGGTCCTAAAAACATGAAAGAACCAATCGGTCTGTTTTCATTTTTTATTCCCGCGCGTTGTCTGATAATCGCATCACTTACTAGAGTGATTGCTTGATCTTGACCGATAACGCGTTTTTTTAGTTCGTCAGCTAAGTTAATTAGTTTCTCTCTGTCGCCTTGCATTAACTTTGAAACAGGGATATGCGTCCATTTTGAAACGACTTCAGCAATCTGTTCTTCAGTAACGGCTTCCGAGATTAATTTATGATTGGCGTTTTCTGATAGTTGATTTATTTTAGTTTCAAGTTCAGGGATTTTGGCATATTGAAGTTCTGCGGCTTTAGAATAATCGGAGTTATTATAAGCGTTTTGTAATTCGAGCTTTAGATGATCAAGTTTAGCTTTTAAGTTTTTGACTTCTTCAAGTTCTTGTTTTTCTTTTTCCCAGATGTTTCTGACTTTGGTTTCTTCTGATTTTAAATTTGTAAGTTCTTGTTTTAATGTTTTAAGTCTCGATTTAGAACCTTCATCAGTTTCTTTTTCTAAAGCGCGTCTTTCAATTTCTAGTTGCATAATCTTTCTAGTGATATCATCTAATTCCGCTGGCATTGAATCGATTTCTAATCTAATAGAAGCAGAAGCTTCGTCGATTAAATCAATTGCCTTGTCAGGTAAGAACCTATCTGTGATATATCTGTTAGATAGCGTTGCGGCAGCAATGATAGCTTCATCATGGATATGAACGCCATGATGAGTTTCAAACTTTTCTTTTAAACCTCTTAGGATTGAGATGGTATCTTCAAGTGATGGTTCAGTAATCATTACCTTTTGTAAACGTCTTTCTAAAGCATTATCTTTTTCGATGTATTGACGGTATTCATTCAAAGTTGTTGCGCCGATACAGTGTAATTCACCGCGAGCTAACATTGGTTTTAACATATTGGATGCGTCCATTGCGCCTTCAGTTTTTCCAGCACCAACAATCATATGGATTTCATCAATAAAGAGAATAATCTGCCCTTCCGAAGATTTAACTTTGTTTAATACAGCTTTTAGTCTTTCTTCAAATTCTCCTCGGTATTTAGCACCAGCAACTAAAGCAGCTAAATCAAGTTCATAGATGATCTTATCTTTAAGTCCAATAGGAACATCTTTTTCAACAATCCTTGTGGCTAAACCTTCAACGATTGCAGTTTTACCGACACCAGGTTCACCAATTAGCACCGGATTGTTTTTTGTTCTTCTTGAAAGAATCTTAATAATCCTTCTTATTTCTTCATCACGACCAATAACAGGGTCAATTTTACCCTTTTTAACAGCTTCATTGATATTGCGACCATACTTTTCTAAAATGTTTTGATCGTTTTCATAAGATTCAGGTTGTTGATACATTTAATTTACCTCCTTATGCATAAATAACTTTTACCAAATATATTATACTACTATCAATTAGCACTGTCAACTAGAGAGTGCTAATATTTATCTTAGATATCAGTTTTTTGGTTGTATAAAGCACAAATTACTGGTATAATTTTTAACGAAGATAAAAAAGTAAGGAGATTTATATTATGAGTAAAAATATTAATCCTGATATATTGATAATCGGTGCTGGACCTGGTGGATATGTTGCGGCTATCTACGCAGCAAAGAAGGGTAAAAGCGTCTGTTTAGTCGACGGCAGATGGATTGGCGGGGCTTGTTTAAATGAAGGCTGCATTCCGACTAAAGCTTTAGTTAAGTCCGCAGAACTATTTCAAGAAGTTTTAAATGGTGAAAAACACGGAATAATACTAAAAGATCCTGAAGTCAATCTTGAGCAAATCATTAAAAATAAAGATGAAGTAAAAGATAAGCTAATTTCGGGTATTGAGTATTTGCTTAAAAAGTATGAAGTTCAAGTTATAGAAGGTTACGCGGAGTTTTTAAATGATGAAGAAGTAAAAGTTAAAACTGATAAAGAAATAATAATTAAGGCAAAAGACATTATTATTGCGACAGGTTCAAAAACCAAGCATTTACCAATTAAAGGGATTGATCTTGAAAATGTGTTTGATTCTGAAAAATTGCTTAATAATACCAAACTTCCAGAATCAATGACTGTCATCGGTGGCGGAATTATTGGCATGGAGTTCGCATTTATTTATGCTAATTTAGGTGTTAAGGTCAATGTAGTTGAGTTTCTGCCAAGAATCTTGCCTTTGGTTGAAAAAGATGTAGCTTTGAGACTTGTCAGGTTTGCTAAACAACTTAATATTGATATCTATACCGGCAGTGCTGTATCCAAAATTGAAAAGACTGAAGATAAATTAAGAGTTCATTTTACGAGAAAAGAAAAAGAAGAATATTTAGATAGTGAATTTGTTCTAGAAGCTGTTGGTAGAGGCCCTAATGTTTATGGATTGGGTTTAGAAAACACAACTATTGAACATAGTGCAAAAAGTGGTGTTAAAGTTAATGAATTTTTAGAAACCAACGTAAAGCATATCTATGCTATTGGTGATGTCAATAACATTATGCAACTAGCACATGTTGCATCGCATCAAGGAATAACTGCAGTCGATAATATTTTAGGAAAAAAACATAAAATGAATTATGAACAGATTCCTTCGGTTATTTTCACTTCGCCGACGATTGCGACTATTGGTTTAACTGAAGAAATTTGTATGGAAAGAAATATTGAGTATGATCTAATAAAAACTCCATATTCAGCTAATGGAAAAGCGCTGATTTTAGAGTCTGAAACTGGTTTTATTAAATTGCTGAGAAATAAAGAAACTAAGAAACTTATCGGCGCGACTGTCTTCGGTAAAGAAGCGGAGAATTTAATCGCTTCTTATACGATTGCGATTACTAATAATTTAACCGCAGAAGACTTGAAACATACGGTTTTCGCTCATCCGACAATTCAAGAGTTAGTTCATGAGTCCGCTTTAGGATTAGAAAAAGAAGCGATTCATTTCGTTGATTAATAAAAAGAAAGAAGTGATGCGATACTATGGTATATCTAGATTATAGTGCAACTACACCAGTTGAAAAGAAAGTGCTAGATCAATATATTTTAGATAATGAACTATTTTATGGCAATCCTAATTCGACACATAAATTGGGATTGGCATCTAAAAATGCAATTGATAAAGCTTCTAAAGATATTTTAGACGTTTTTGGTCTAGATAGTTATGAAGTTATCTATACTAGCGGTGCTTCTGAATCTAATAATTTAGCGATTAAAGGGATTGCTTATGCTAAGCAAAATACTGGTAATCATATCATCACTTCCAATTTTGAACATTCTTCCGTTGTCGCCTGTTTTACGTTTCTTTCAAAGCAAGGTTTTTCCGTTGATGTTGCACCATATGATGAATATGGTTTAGTTGATTTGAAAAAATTAGAAAAAAGAATTACTGACAAGACGACTCTTGTCAGTATTTCCGCTGTAAATTCTGAAACAGGAATTGTTCAGGATCTTAAAGCAATTTCTTTAATGCTAAAGAAGTATCCACATGTGACCTTTCATAGCGATTTAACTCAAGCTGTTGGCAAGATTAAACTTGATTATAATTTAGTAGATTTATTTAGTTTTTCAGGACATAAAATCTATGGTCTAAAAGGTATTGGTGGATTGTTAGTAAGAAAAGGTATAAAAGTAATTCCGCAAATTCATGGTGGTAAGTCAACCACTAGCATAAGATCAGGAACTCCAGCAAGTCCATTGATGTTATCGCTACGGAATGCACTTGTTTTGATGTATCAAGATTTTGATAAAAAGTTAGAAATTGTTCAAAAGAATTATAATTACTTTATTGAAAAACTACAAGCAGTTGATAATGCCGTTTTAAATTCTAATCAATATTCCTTAAAACAAATTGTCAATGTCAGTTTTTTGGATGTTGTTAGCGGTTTTCTTCATCAGGAGTTATCGAATCGAGATATCTTTGTTTCGACTTCGACAGCTTGTGGATCGGAAAACCCGATGTCGATAATTGTTAAGAAGTTAACAGGTTCATTAGAAAGAGCGGAAACTTCAATAAGGATATCTTTGTCACATTTAACAACTAAAAAAGAAATAGACCAATTTTTTGAAAGTTATCAGGAGATTATCAGGTTATGAAAATCATTAAAGTCACAGCAATGTGGTGCATGAGTTGTTTGGTAATGCAGAAAGTTTGGTCTGATGTTTTTAAAAGCTATAAAGACATTGATATTCTAGCTTATGATTTCGATGAAGATTATGAAATGATTAAGAAATTTAATATCGGTAAGATTTTACCGGTATTGATTGTTTTTGTTGACGGTAAAGAAGTGTTAAGAATAATTGGTGAGAAAAGTAAAAAGGAAATGATTAAATTACTGGATGGTATCAAGAGATGAAAATAAAAAAGATTTTTACTCTTATATTTTTATTTAGTTTATTATTTTTATCATTTGTTTCAGTGAAAGCCGTTAATCAAGTCAAGATATATTTATTCCATGATCCCTTATGTCTTCATTGTCAAGATGAAGAAGAATTTTTGAATGAACTTAAAAATGATTATGGCAATATTGAAATCATTATGTTGGATGTTACGGCTGATGTTGAAACGAGAGAATTGTTCAACAAGGTAAAGAGTGTTTTTAAAGATGAAGATGCTTTAACTCCTTATACAGTCATTGGTGGAATTTCATTACGAGGTTTCAATCAACAGACGAAAATTGACATTGAAAATATTGTTGAAAGATATAGTGAATCTGATTTTGTTGATATTGTTTCTAAGGTGATGAATGATGAAGAAGTTCTTTTAAGTGATTTTGATACTTTAGAAAGAAGTACTGTTAGGATTCCGCTGATTGGTGAAGTGGAAATCGCTAATTTCTCACTTCTTTTAGGAGCAATAGTCATTGGGTTTGTCGACGGATTCAATCCTTGTGCGATGTGGGTTTTATTGCTTTTAATTACCTTGTTGGTTAATTCTAATAATAAAAAAAGAATGTGGTTATTAGGAGTCATTTTCTTGTTCACCAGCGCTTTGGTTTATTTTTTGATCATGATGAGCTGGTTGCAAATTGCCATCCAACTAACCGCAATTGCTTGGTTAAGATATTTGATTGGACTCTTTGCCGTTTTGTTTGGCGGATACAACTTGATTAAATATATCAAGAGTTTAAAGATTGATGATGGGTGTGAAGTCGTTGATCAAAAACAAAAATCAAAACTTGTTGAAAGAGTTAAGAAGATTATTAAACAAGACAGTATGTTTTTAGCGATTATTGGCATAATCACTTTAGCATTAACCGTCAATTTAATTGAGCTTGCCTGTTCTGCGGGACTGCCTTTGCTTTATACACAAGTTCTTGCTTATAACGACGTCAGCAATTTTGCTTATGTTGGTTATGTTTTAGTATATGTCTTTTTCTTTTTATTGGACGACTTGATAATCTTTAGCATTGCGATGGTTACTTTGAAGGTTACCGGTATCTCTACTAGGTATTCAAAGTATTCACATTTAATCGGTGGTGTGATTATGATTATCATTGGTGTGTTGTTGGTATTTTTCCCTAATATTATTATGTTTAGTTGATGCAGGCTTTTTTAAAAGTTTGCTTTTTTCTTTGCTTCTATAAGTGAAGAAATGCAGTGATATGTTATAATAAGTCTTGAGGTGTTGAAGATGAAACTAACAAAACCAATCAATTTAATTAGAGAGTCTTATGATGAAGTGATGATTAAAAAAGATCACTGTTCTTGCAAGATTCCTCAAGCTAAAGCGGTAGAAAAAATAATTGAACTTACTAGAGAAGTAATCTTCCCTGGTTATTTTTCCGAAAAACATTTAAGTGAAGTACCAAATATCAATCATACAAAAAGAGTAGTGAGAAAATTACATAGGATATTGAAGACACAAATCAAATATTCATTGCTATATTTGGCTGATGCTGAAAGGTCAAAGCAACTTGCGGAAAAATCTTGTGTTTTATGCGTTGATTTTCTTAAACATATTCCTGCTTTAAGAAAACTTGTATACTCTGATGCAAAAGCGCATTTTAATGGTGATCCAGCCGCTTTTAATCTCGATCAAATCATTATTTCCTATCCTGGTCTATATGCGATTACAATTTATCGGATGGCTCATTGTTTAGATAAGATTGGTGTACAAATCATTCCGAGAATGATGAGCGAATATGCTCATAAAGTAACGGGAATTGATATTAACCCTAAAGCTGTAATCGGCGAAAGCTTCTTTATCGATCATGGGACTGGAGTTGTTATTGGTGAAACTGCAGTTATTGGGGATAACGTAAAGATTTATCAAGGGGTTACTTTAGGGGCGATGTCTTTAAGAAAAGGTCAATTGTTAAAAGGAACGAAAAGACATCCGACGATTGAAGACAATGTGACAATTTATGCGAACGCTGCTATCTTAGGCGGTGATACGGTGATTGGTGAAAACTCGGTAATTGGTTCAAATGTCTTTATCACAAAATCAATACCAAAGAATATGGTTGTAACAAATGAAGATCCGAAGTTGATTCTTAGGGAGAATAAGCTCAATGGCACTATATAATAATATCTTAGAAACTATAGGGAATACACCTTTAGTAAGATTAGAAAAGATTGAAAAGAAATTTAATATAAAATCAAATATTTATGCCAAATTAGAAAGTTTTAATCCGGCGAATAACGTTAAAACCAGACCTGCTTTTTATATGATTAAAGATTTGTACGAAAGAAAAGTTATTGATAGTAGTTACAAATTGATTGAATCTACCAGTGGCAATACCGGAATCGGTATTGCGATGATTGGAGCTTTTTATGGCAATGAGGTTATCATTACAATGCCTGACTCAGTTTCTAAAGAAAGAATAGACGTGCTAAAACATTATGGTGCTAAAGTGGTGTTAACACCGGGAGAATTAGGAATTAACGGATCAAATGATTTAGCTAAGGAATTGCTTAAAAAAGAAGAAAAAGCAATTCAACCTAGTCAGTTTAGCAATGAGAAAAATCCTTTGAGTCATTACCAAACAACTGCTAGAGAACTGGAAAGAGATTTAGAAAATATTGACTATATTTTTGCGACTGTAGGGACTGGCGGGACAGTTACAGGTATTGGTAAGTATTTTAAGGAAAAAGGTTTAGAGACGAAAATAATTGCGATTGAACCGGCTAATTCACCAGTGTTATCAAAAGGAATCAAGGGTCCGCATAAGATTCAAGGAATAGGACCAGGTTTTATTCCAGAGATTTTTAATTATAATTTTATTGATGAAATCATCACAGTTGGTGATGAAGAAGCCTATGAATTGACAAAACTAATTCCAAAAATTGAAGGAATTAGTGCTGGTATTAGTTCCGGTGCTTGTTTAAAAGCTGCGATTAATTACCTGAGTGAACATAAAATAATCAATAAGAATATTGTTGTAATATTTCCCGATTCAGGAGAAAAATACTTCTCAACTAATGTTTTTGAATAAGTTAAGAGCGCTTAAAGAGGCGCTCTTTATTATTTCTAAAAAAAATTAAAAAAATTAGCACTTGACACTTGACAGTGCTAAAATATATGTTATAATATAATTGTCACTCGAAGTAGTAGAGTGCTAATATCTTAAATATAAAAGGGAGGAATTATTATGACAAAATTAGTTAAAAGAAACAATTCTTTATCATTCTTCGATGATTTCTTCGATGATTTTTTTCAACCAGTCACTAGAAACATGAATGCAAGTATGAAGACTGACATTCTCGAACTAGAAAATGGTTACGAGCTACAAATTGATGTTCCTGGCTTCGAAAAAGAAGACATTAAAATGTCATTAGAAAACGGTTATTTAACTATTGAAGCTAAGAAAGAAAATTTAGAAGAAAAGAAAGATGTCCATTATGTTAAAAGAGAAAGATTCCTTGGTACTTGCGCAAGAAGTTTCTTTGTAGGAGAAGAAATAGCTGAAAAAGATATCAAAGCAGAATATGATAAAGGCACACTCAAGGTTTTTGTACCTAAAGAAGGTACAAATGTTAAACAAAAGAAATATATTGCAATTGAATAAAATCTATTTTTAAAAGAACTCCTGAATATTGATTTCAGGAGTTTTTTTATTTCTTAGGAAATTGT
>DDWA01000046.1 GCA_002345425.1 Caryophanales bacterium UBA2298
TTTTTTTAAGTTTTTTTCCTAAAATTTACTCTGTTTTCATTGCCGTCGATAATTCTTCTAAAATTGGATTGATGCTTAAACAAGATAATAATCATCATAAGACCAGTAGTGATAACGAACAAAAGATTGAACAATTCTTCTCTAAAACCAATTAAATATAAGATTAATCCAACAATAAATGAAAGCGTAGTCGCCACAGTTGATGCAAGAGAAGCATATTTTGATATTTTTAATGTAAGTAGGAAAACCGGTAACAAACAAACGGCTAAAGGCCAATAATAAAACAATAAAACGCCAAATGCTGAAGCTACTCCCTTACCGCCTTTAAATTTCATCCAGATTGGGAAAACATGTCCGATTACAGCTACTGCACCATAAATGATTGACGGAAACATCTCAACACCATCAAAAATATTTGTATGTTGAATAAACAAAATAAATAAACCACTCTTAAGAGTGTCGAGAATCAAAACTGAGATTCCGATAAACGCTCCAAAAACTCTAAACGCATTAGTAGTTCCTAAATTTCCGCTACCGTGTTTGCGAATATCATCTTTTTTTATGTATTTTCCAAGGATATATGAAAAGGGAATTGACCCAATTAGATAAGCTAAGATTATAAATAGATACTTTAACATGGAAAACCTCCATTTGTTAAGAATTATACCAAAAAATTATGAAAAAATAAAGAAAAAACTAATAAAATTTGTTATAATGAATATAGATTTAGCAAGGAGCATACTTATGGACATAAAAGATAACAAATATGATTCTAAATCCATTCAAATTCTAGAAGGCTTAGAAGCTGTCAGAAAACGACCGGGAATGTATGTCGGTTCGACAGATACTAGAGGCCTTCATCATTTAGTATGGGAAATTATCGATAATTCTATTGATGAAGTCTTGGCTGGATATGGAACTTTTATAAAAGTCGAAGTTAAAGAAGACAACTCTGTTGTTGTGACTGATGACGGGAGAGGAATGCCTGTGGATTTACACTCCTCAGGAGTTACTGGTGTTGAAGTTATCTTCACTAAACTTCATGCCGGCGGTAAATTCTCTGCGGACGGAGCCTACAAAGTTGCTGGAGGTTTACACGGTGTGGGCGCTTCAGTAGTTAACGCTTTAAGTGAATTCCTACAAGTAACCATCCATCGCGATGGATTGATGTATATGATGCGTTTTGAAGATGGCGGTAAAAAAGTTAAAGACCTTGAAGTAATTGGTGAAACGAGAAAAACCGGAACTGAAGTTTGGTTTAAACCGGATCAAAAAATCTTTTCTACAACATTGTTCAATTATCAAACTTTAGAAGAAAGAATTAGAGAAAGTGCCTTTTTAATCAAAGGTTTAAAAATGCAACTAATCGATTCACGCTCTAAACAACGTCAAACCTTTGTTTATGAAAAAGGTATAAAGGAATACATCCATTATATCAACAAAAATAAGGGACCGCTTCATGATCCTGTTTATTTTTTTGGTATTCAATCAAAAATTGAAGTAGAAGTTTCATTTGGTTATACAAAAGCTTTTAACGAAAATATAATATCTTTTGTCAATAACGTAAGAACAAAAGATGGTGGAACTCATGAAACAGGATTTAAATCTGCCTTCACCAAAATCTTCAATGATTATGGCAGAAGAATGAATTTGATTAAAGAACGTGAAGATTCTTTGGAAGGTACCCACGTAAGGGAAGGATTAACTGCAATTATTTCCATTAGAGTTCCTGAAGATCTTTTGCAATTTGAAGGGCAAACCAAAAACAAATTAGGATCTCCAGAAGCGAGACCTGCAGTAGAAATGGTTGTTTCTGATAAATTAAATATCTATTTGACAGAAAATCCAAAAATTGCCAGCAGTCTAATTGAAAAGGCAGTTTCAGCAAGGAATGCTTGGGAAGCTGCACGTAAAGCAAGAGATGATGCGAGATTAGTCAAAAAAATTAAAAAGAAGGAAACTATCCTTTCAGGAAAACTAGCTCCTGCTAGTTCAAAAAATAGTGAAATAAAAGAGCTTTTCTTGGTGGAAGGTGATTCTGCCGGCGGATCTGCAAAACAAGGAAGAGATCGAGTTTTTCAAGCGATATTGCCCTTAAGAGGTAAAGTTATTAATGCTGAAAAACAAAGAATGGAAGAAGTCTTTAAAAACGAAGAAATTTCGACCATAATCTCAACAATCGGTGCTGGTATAGGTAGTGAATTTGATGTCACAAAATCAAACTACAACAAAGTCATTATCATGACCGATGCCGATACCGACGGTGCTCATATTCAAGTCCTACTTATTACCTTCTTTTTTAGATATATGCCAGAATTAATTGAAGCTGGAAAATTATATCTAGCGCAACCGCCATTATATAAAATTACTTCTAGCAAAAAGGAGTCTATTTACGCTTGGGATGAAGAAGATAGAGAAGCTATTTGTCGTAAATTCAAAACCTACTCAATCCAACGCTACAAAGGATTAGGTGAAATGAATTCAGGCCAGTTATGGGAAACAACAATGGATCCCAAATCTAGAACATTAATTCGCGTTAGAATTGAAGATTTAGCAGAAGCTGACCTTAGAATTTCTGTCCTTATGGGTGATAAAGTTGAACCTAGAAAAGAATGGATTGACAATAACGTTTCTTTTGAAAATGAAGATGATGATTTTATGATTGAAGGTGTTATCGGTGGCTAAATCTGTTAAGAAAAAACTCGATGAGTATTTAGAAGAAAAAATTATACCTATCAATTTAGAAGATATAGTTGGCGATCGCTTTGGTAAATATTCGAAATATATTATCCAAGACCGAGCTTTACCGGATATTAGAGACGGTTTAAAACCAGTTCAAAGAAGAATTCTCTTCGCAATGAACGAACTTGGTATGGGATCGACAAAACCATATAAAAAATGCGCAAGAATCGTTGGTGAAGTAATAGGTAAATACCATCCTCATGGCGATACTTCTGTCTATGATGCAATGGTAAGAATGTCGCAACATTGGAAATTAGGCACTTTACTTGTCGATATGCATGGAAATAACGGTTCTGTTGATAATGACCCGGCTGCTGCAATGCGATATACTGAAGCTAGACTTACAGTATATGCAGAAGCATTATTAAAAGACATCGACAAGAAAACTGTAACTTTTGTACCAAACTTTGATGATTGTGAACTTGAGCCGGTAGTTTTGCCAGCTAAATTTCCTAATCTCCTCGTTAATGGTGCTCAAGGTATGGCAACTGGATATGCAACTAACATTCCTCCTCATAATTTGAGCGAGGTTTTAAGAGCAACAATTTACAAAATAAAAAATCCACAAGCTGATATTGATGATTTATTAAAAATAATCCCAGGGCCAGATTTCCCTACTGGCGCGATTATAGAAGGCACCAAAGAAATTAAAAAAGCTTTTATGACAGGAAAAGGTAAAATCGTAATTAAAGCTAAAGCAGAAGTCGAAGATACATCATTGGTAATCACAGAAATACCTTATGAAGTGAACAAAGCTGATTTAGTAAGAAAAATAGATGAAATCCGTTTACAAAAGAAAATAGACGGTATTCTGGAAGTCAATGATTTATCAGATCGTGAAGGTATTAGAATTTCAATTAAACTTAAAAAAGAGATTGCTTCTGATGTTATTTTGGCTTATCTCTATAAAAATACCGACTTGAGTATCACTTATAACTATAACTTAGTCGCTATTAGTCAAAGAAGTCCTAAATTATTGTCTTTGGAAGAAATTCTTAATGAATATATTCAACATCAAAAGGAAATGATTAGAAATCGTTCTAATTATGAATTGAACCAAACCGAAAAACGTAAACACATCGTCTCCGGATTTTTAAAGATGGTCAGTGTCCTTGATGAAGTTATTGTTTTAATTAGAGGTTCATTAGGGAAAAAAGATGCAATCAATCGCTTGATTGAAAGATTTGAGTTTACCGAAGCTCAAGCTGACGCAATCGTTTCTTTGCAATTATATCGTTTATCGACAACTGATGTGACACAAATGCGCAAGGAAAGCAGTGAGTTAACCGAGACTATAAAAAAATTAGAAAAAATATTGAATAATGAAGTTGAATTGGAAAACGCTGTAATCACCGAATTAGAAGAAGTCTTAAATGATCATCCTGTAAAACGTAGATCAGTTATTTCAGGTCAAATTCAAAAAGTTGAAATTGATGAACAAGAACTAATCGAAAATGAGAATGTTATGTTCGTTATTTCCAAAGATGGCTATATCAAAAGGTCTTCTTTAAAATCATATCTAGCAACAACAACTGAAACAGGTTTAAAAGAAGGAGACATGATTTTAAAGCAAACAGAAGTCAATACACGAAATACACTTTTATTCTTTACTAATTTCGGTAATTTCATCAGCATACCTGTATATAAAGTTCCAGAAATGAAATATCGTGATTTAGGAGATTATATCGGAAACTATGCTCATTTAATCGATAAGGAAGTTATGATTGATTATCTCGTAATTGATGAATTTGATGAAGAAAGAGATGTTTTGGTTGCTAATCAAGAAGGACAAATAAAACGCGTACCTTTAAGTGAATTCCAAAAAACCAGAACCAATAGAACATTTAATTGCTTACCGGCTAATCGCTTAAATCCAATGGTTAGCGTTGATTTAAGAGAAGCTTTCGATAAAGACATCGTTTTGGTAACAGAGAATGGTTATGTTTTAAAATATGACTTAGAAGAAGTTTCAACTCAATCATTAAACGCCAAAGGCGTTAAAGGCATTAATTTACGCGACGACAGATTGATTGGCACTAAATTCACAACCCATATCAATAAAGATGAAGTATTGATGTTAACAAACCGTGGCGGTTTAAAACGTGAATTTGTCGCAAACATCGATTACAGTCATAGACCAGCAAAAGGTAAACGCTATTTAAAAACAGTTCAAAGCAATCCATATCGTTTTGTAGCGATGGCTACTGAAAATATTTTTAGATTAAAAGAATTCTTAACGATTCGTATTTTATCCAAGAAAAAAGATTTGACAATCTTAGGTACTGAACTTAAATCAGATCGTTTTGAAAATGGTATTCCTTATCTTAATAAAAGTGATCAACCTTTCAATTTATTAGTTGAAATAGCCAATTATCATCAAAATAAGGAAATTTTAATCAGTTTAATCGATGTTATAGAACCTGAAGAGGTTGAAATAACCGATGAAGTAATGAATGAATTAGAAAAGATTATTTCTGGTTCTAAAGAAGTTATTGAAGAAGATTATGATCTTGAAGAAGTTGAAGAAGAAAAAGATAATGATGACTACTTTGATGAAGAAGAAGAATTTACTGAAGAAGATGAAGAGTTGGATGATCATATTGTTCAACAAACTCTGTTTTAACATTTGAAAGAAGGATAATATGAAAAAAATCTTATTATTTCTATTTTTAAGCATCGTACTAGTTGGTTGTAATTTTGGCGGTGATATCACTACCACTGAACCGATTACTATCGAGACAGAAAATTACTTGGAAATAACAACTGTTGATGAACTTAAAAATATTGAAATGAATAAATCTTACATTTTAATGAATAATTTAAATTTGAATAATCAAGAGTGGGAACCATTAGGAGACTTTCACAATCCATTTCTTGGTAATTTCGACGGTAATGGAATGTCAATATCCAATTTAAGCATCACTGACGATGATAGCCAATTCAATGGCCTTTTCGGCTATGTAGAAGGTAATATCTTTGACTTGAATATCATAGATTTTAATATTGTCTACAATACTGACAAATTAACATTTGCGGGTGGTTTAGCCGGCACTGTGACTGGCGACATTGAAAATGTTGTTACAAATGGATCAATCGATGTGGTCAATGTAAAATCTAATACATTTGCTGGCCTTTTAGTAGGCGCCTCTCAAAAACAAGTTGATGTTACAACTGATATCACAAATTTCAAACCAAATAATATTATAGGTAACGAAGTTACAGGAACAATTTCAGTTACTGGCGAAAGAATTGCTTTTGTTGGTGGTTTAATCGGAAAAGTTTTAAATTCAATTGTAACAAATAATATTAGTGAAGTTAATTTAGACGTTATTACGAACAATAGCGTGTCATATGTTGGCGGCTTGATTGGTCACAATTATGGCGGTGTAATATCAGGTTATGAACAAGAGAGAATCGCTTTGAACATTGCAATATCAAATAATATTGCTTTAAGCATTATCAATTCTGAAGCAAAAGGATTCAACGCTTATACAGGCGGATTAATCGGCTATAATTTCTTTGGTGACGCCTATAATAATTTTACGGAAACAGTAATTGTGGCAAGCGGAATTATCACTGCTAGTAGTCTATTAATCGGTGAAGATTGGAACAGTAATTTACATGACATGTTAGCTTCAGGAACTATTTCATATTTCAATCAAGTCGATATCGAATTATTCCAAGCTCCTTTTGTTAGCCGTAGGTTTGGTTCAACAACCACGGCGGATAATTATTATCATAGTGAACAAGATTTAGGTGAATTAACTTCTAAAATTAATAATACCTATATTTTAAACACTACTTGGTATCAAGAAAATTTAGACTGGGAGCAAGATTTTATAAATTCTGTAATTGATAGGATTGAATAATTTTAAAGATAAATAAAGGGGGAATTTAATATGAGGTGTTTAGATCGAATCAAAGTTAATCTAGTCACTCATGAGGTTTTTAACAATACAACCTCTCTTTACTATGAAATGGGTAAAAACCATCTCTATGAAGATATTTTTCAGAAAAATTTAGAATATATAAAAAGTGATATAGCTAATAAAAATGCTGAATATTTCTTTAAAATATTCTTTTCATCTGACTTTCAAATTCGTGAGAATCGTTTTAAATCATTACTTTTAGATTCCTCTGTGGCAAACAATAAAGCGGAACAACTATATAAAAATTTGATTGAGATTTTTAGAAAAATTCATGTAGAAACGGATGAACCTTTTAATTTACATCTAGGGGAAATTCACGATCTTTTCATGCTTTTATTCAACGGGGTTTTACCTAAAGAAAGATTAAAGTATCGTAAGTTTGGCAAAAAGAAAGGAATGTTTTTGTCTGAAACTTTATCGATGCGTGAAGAACTAGAAAAATATATCGAAGAGGTCAATAAGTTTATTAAAGATCGCAGTGTAGAACCGATTTTTCTTTATATTAATTTTATGATAGATTTTATTAACATGGAAGTTTTTGATATGCCTTACAACGAAAGTTTAGGTGTATTGTTATTTTATATTCTTGTTCATGAAAATCATTTTAAAGCAGCTAATTATTTATCTTTCTTTGAAAAGTTAAATCTTTACAAAAGTGATTATCAAGATATCTATAATCGTATCAATGTACAAAGCAAACAAGGTCTTCCTGATTTGATGCCTTTGATGAACTTTTTTATCAATATTTTTAACAGCATTTACTTTGAATTAGCTGATGTATCACGAGATTTTCAATATGACCAAGATTTATCAATTAACAAGACTGATTATATTGAAAATACGATTAATAAACTGCCAGATGTTTTTTCAAAACAAGACATTAGAGCAAAACACCCATCGATTTCTGCTTCCACCATCAACAGAACTTTAAAACGGTTGTCTGATGCAAACATCATCAGAGCTATTGGCGTTGGTAGAAAAGCTAAGTGGGTTAAAATAGTAAAAAAAGAAACTAAACATAAATTTGACGGTCAAATCAAGATGGATTTAGGTGAGTAAAATGAATCAATATATTATAAATTTAGTTAAAGAAGCTTTAAAAGAGGATATTCCTAAAATTGATGTTTCCAGTGAATATCTCTTTTCTAACCAAGTTTCCTCAGGCGATTTCATCGCCAAAGAAGACGGTGTGATTTCCGGGATTGATGTCTGTCAAGAAGTTTTTCGACAAATAGATGAAGATATTAAATTCAAAGTATTCAAAAACAATGGAACACAAGTTAAAAAAGGTGATATTATTGCCAAAGTTGAAGGTTTGACAAAATCACTTCTTAAAGCTGAAAGAGTTGGTTTGAACTTCCTGCAAAGAATGTCAGGCATTGCTACCATGACCAGAAAATTTGTTGATGAAGTCAGTGGTTATGAAACCAAGATTCTTGACACGAGAAAAACCACGCCACTTTTAAGAATATTGGAGAAGCGGGCTGTTGTGGATGGAGGTGGCGTTAACCATAGAATGAGTTTATCTGATATGGTAATGCTTAAAGATAATCATTTAAAAGCGGCTAATACAATCATCGATGCTGTCAAAAAGGTAAGACAAGCTGTCGGTAATGATATGCAAATCGAAGTTGAAGTTGAAAGTATCGAACAATTTAAAGAGGCTTTGACGAGTGATTGCAATATTATCATGCTTGACAACATGACCAATGATATGATGGCAGAATGCGTTGTCTTAAACAACAAAATAAAGAAACTGGAAGCGAGTGGAAACATGACTTTAGAAAGAGTAAAATCGGTCGCTAAAGTTGGAGTTGATTTTATAAGTGTTGGTGGCTTAACTCACTCCTATAAATCGCTTGATATATCACTTAAGTTTTAAAAACAAGGGAATTGAGGTTATCTAATTTGATTAAAAGCAAATATATCTGGGAAAAACAAATTGAAGAAGTAGTATCTGATAACCAAATATTTAAGACATTACTTAAAAATCGCAATATTTCTGACTATGAGACTTTCTTTTCAATGGGAAAAGAAAGGCTCCATGACCCATTTCTATTGCAAGATATGGAAAAAGCGGTTAATCGGATAAAATTTGCGATTGAGAATAAAGAAAAAATCATCATTTTTGGTGATTATGATTGTGACGGTATCAGTTCAATCGCTTTGTTATACCGTACTTTGTCTCAAATGGGTGCGGTAGTAAACTACGATCTACCTGACCGTTTCAATGAAGGTTATGGTTTAAATGAAAGAGCAACATCAGAAATCATTAAAGCGGGAGTTAAATTAGTGATCACAGTCGACAATGGCATCACCTGCAACAATGAGGTAGAAATATTAAAAAAAGCAGGTATTGATACAATCATTACTGATCATCATGAACCAAGCGAAGTGTTACCTGATGCATTTGCCATCGTCCATCCAAAATTAAGCCCAAGATATCCCTTTACTGATATCGCTGGAGTAATGGTTGCTTACAAACTAGCGTCAGCTTTAAAAAATGACGATTTAGATGATTTGCTGGATTTGGTAATGGTAGGAACGATTGCTGATTTAATGCCTTTAGAAGATGAAAACCAAGCGATGGTTAACTTAGGTATTGAAAGAATAAAAAACACCGAAAATATCGGTTTAAGAAAGTTGCTGGAATTCAGTAATCTTGATATCATCAACGTCACAGCTATCGCTTTTAAAATAGCTCCTAAAATCAATAGTAGCGGTCGCCTCAACAAAGCTAAAGAGGCTGTTGAATTGCTAATTACATCGGATTTAAAAACGGCTAATGATTTAATTCTTGATATTGAAAAAAATCATGATTTACGAAAGAAACTAACAGAAGATGCCTTTTTAGTTTGTGAAGAATTGGTTAATCCTGAAGATTCAGTGATTGTTGTAGCTTCAGAAAAATTACATGAAGGCGTTATTGGTATTTGTGCCCAAAGATTGGTAGAAAAATACCAAAAATCAACAATTGTGATTACTATTGATGAAGATGAACTAGGTAAGGGTTCGGCAAGATCCTTTGGTGACGCAAATATTTTAGAGATGTTAAATCAAATGTCTGAATATCTTGAAAGATATGGAGGGCATTCTCAAGCTGCTGGATTACAAATTAACTTAAACAATCTTGATAAATTTAAACAAGGATTAAATTCTTTAAAAATAAAAGAAACTAATCCAATCTTAAAAATTGATATGGAAGTCAATCTCCCTAAAGTTAACATTCAAACAATTAAAAATATACAAAATAAGTCATTTTTCACCGCGACATATGTAATGCAAAATTTAAGAGTTGCAAGAAAACAAATATTAAATCAAAAACACACAAAACTACAATTGGAAATCGAAGGATATTTCTTTGATGCCCTTGACTTCAATAGCCTAGAGTTTTATTATATTCTTAATCCAGGCGATATAATTAGTGTCGTTGGCGGTTTGAACGTCAATTCATACCGTAATCGCGATAGTTTGCAAATCATGATTAAAGACATTGAATGCAGACATTTACAGATATTTGATTATCGCAGATCAAATGATAATATTCTTGAGTATCTTAGAGAAGATGCAATCTTTTATAATGATGACTTCATCATCGAAAATAATGATTTAGCAAAAGCACTTAGTGACTCTAAAACAATTGTCCTTTTACCGAAGAATAAAAAATACAATTTAAATCAGATTATCGATAGAGTTGAACTAGGAAAGATATATAAGTACTTTGAAAAACTTAATCATTTTTCTTTAGACGATCTAAATTATAACCTGTATCAAGAGCTTATTTTAACCAAAGCTATAAAAATATTTATTGAACTTGGTTTAGTAGAAGTGCTAGAAAAAACTTATCATGTCAAAACACACACTTCAAAAATGGAATTAAACGATTCACCTACATATCAAGCAATTTTAGATAAGTTTCAACATATGAATTTTATTTATCAAAATGAAATATCAACAATCAAAAATTATTTTAAGCAAATTTTGGAGGAAAAATAATGAAATACACCGATTATATTAAAAATGTACCAAATTTTCCAATCGAAGGCATTCAATTTAAAGATATTACCCCGCTTATCGGCGATGGAAATGCTTTTAGTCACGCTATCGATGAATTAACTGAATTTTCAAAATCATTAAATGCTAATAAAGTTATCGGTCCAGACGCCAGAGGTTTCATTATAGGTGCTCCTGTAGCTTATGCTTTAAAAGCAGCATTTATCCCGGTCAGAAAACCGGGAAAATTACCAAGAGATGTTATTACTTATGATTATGAACTTGAATATGGAAAAAACACTTTATGTATGCATAAAGATGCGATAAAACCCGGAGATAGAGTAGTTATCATTGATGATCTATTAGCGACAGGTGGTACAATGGAAGCAACTATTAAACTTGTGGAAACTGCTGGAGGGAAGGTAGTCGGTCTCGGGTTTATGATTGAATTAGTAGATTTAAAGGGAAGAGATAAAGTCGCAAATTATCCGATAAAAGTTTTAATGCAATTCTAAGGAGAGTTAATTTTGACCAGTAATGAATTGTTTCGCCCCCTCTTAAAGGAAGTATCTAAATATATTTCCCAAAGCAAGCACCTGGATTTTATCAGGAGCGCTTTTGACTATGCCGAAACAAAACATCACGGTCAATTACGAAAATCCGGAGAACCATACATTGTTCATCCACGCGACGTTGCTATAACCTTAGCAGAGTACCAAGTCGATCCTAATACCTTAGCGGCGGGACTTTTACATGATATTATTGAAGATACCAATACTAGTTACGAAGATGTCAAAGAAGCATTTGGCGAAGAAGTAGCGGATATCGTTGAAGGTTTAACCAAATTAGATCAATTGCAATATCAGACGACAAAAGCTGCCCAACAAGTTAAAAATCATCAAAAGATGGTTTTGGCAATGGCTAGAGATATTAGAGTTATCTTTGTCAAGTTGGCAGACCGCTTAAATAATATGAGAACACTATCATTTCTTGATGATGAAAGACGCACAAGAATATCAAGGGAAACTTTGGATATTTTTGCGCCAATTGCTCATCGTTTAGGGATGTATCGTTTAAAAGCTGAATTGGAAGATTTATCTTTTAAATACCTCTATCCGTTTGAGTATCAAAAAATCGCTCGCCTTTTAAGAGATAAAAAAGGTAGTAGAGAAGCTGATGTTGAACAGATGGAAAGAGCTTTAGGCGATCTGTTAACTGAAGAGAATTTTGAATTTGAAATCAAAGGAAGAATCAAAAATATTCATTCAGTCTATAGCAAAATGAAAGTTAAAAAAATCGATTTTGAAGAAATTCATGATCTTTTAGCCTTAAGAATAGTCGTTAATTCTATCAGCGATTGCTACAAAGCGATTGGTATTGTCCATTCTCGTTTTATCCCTGTACCTGGGAGATTCAAAGATTACATCGCAATGCCAAAACCAAATATGTATCAATCACTACATACAACTGTTGTTAATAAGGGTAAAATCTTTGAAATTCAAATCCGTACTAGAGAAATGGATGAAATTGCGGAAAAAGGGGTTGCTGCACACTGGGCTTATAAAGAAACCAAAGGCATGGCTTCTAGAAAGAATATTGAGGATATCGTTTCTTCAAAATTAAGATGGTATTCTGAATTAATCAAATATACTGAAGAAAGTGGCTCTGACGAAGAAATATTAGATATTTTTACCGATGATATTTTAAAAGCTAACGTTTATGTTTTTACTCCAAAAGGAGAAATCATCGATTTGACTGCCGGAGCGACACCACTTGACTTTGCCTTTAGAATTCATACCAAGGTTGGTGAAAAAACTATTGGCGCAATTGTTAATGGCAAAATCAGGCCTTTAGATTACACCTTAAAAACTGGTGATTTAGTGGAAATTAAAACTTCACCATCATCAGTGGGTCCAAACGACAATTGGTTGAAAATTGCCAAGACTTCAAACGCTAGAAGTAAAATCAAGAATTTCCTTAATAAACAAAGAAGAGAATTCCTAATTGAAAAAGGTAAAGAAGAACTTGATCACGAAACCAACAGTCGTCATTTAAACATAACTTTAACCGATAAAGAAGCAATCAAATTCTTTGAAAATAAAGGTGTAAAATCTTTAGAAGATCTTTATTATGAAATTGGTAAAAATGTTATCTCGCCAATTGGCGCTATCAATTTAATTATTGGTAAACCAGAATTAACCGAACAAGACTTATTAGAAAAATACTCAAAAGAGCAACTTAGTGAAAAGAAAAAACGTTACTTACATTCCGATATCAACGTTATCGTTGAAGGATTAGATAAACCTTCTGTAAAACTTGGAAATTGCTGCAATCCTATATTAGGTGATGAAATTGTTGGCTATATTACAAGAAATTCCGGCATTGTCGTCCATCGTCGCGAATGTAAAAACATCGAAAGTTTTGATGAAAATCGTTTGATCGACGTGTATTGGGGTAATAATATTACCAAGAGATATACTACAAACTTAAAGATTGGCGTCCTTAACAGAGATAACATTCTCGCAGAGATAATCAATGCCGCCACTTCTTCAAAAGCAAAAATTGCTCAAGTATCAGCTCAATCCAACGATGTCAAGGAAGGCACAATCAGAATGAAGATTGAAATTGGTAGTGTCCTTGAACTTGATAATGTTATTGCCAATATTCAAAAAGTAAAGAATGTTTATTCGATTGAGAGATTAGGCTCATGAAAGTAGTAGTGCAAAGAGTAAATTGCGCTCAAGTAAGCGTTAATGAAAAATTGATATCAAAGATTGATAATGGTTTACTTTTATTAGTAGGATTTACCGAGGGTGATGGTAAAAAGCAAATTGAATATATGGCAAGAAAGATTGCCAGACTAAGAATATTTGAAGATGATTTAGGTTTATTGAATCTTTCAATCAACGATGTTTCTGGCAAAATATTATCAATTTCACAGTTTACTGTTTATGGTGATGTAATCAAAAGCAATAGACCTAGTTTCACTAAAGCTCTGAATTATGATTTAGCTAATCAACTTTACTTGGAATTCAATCAAATTTTAAGAAAAGAGTATAATTTAGAAGTCTTAGAAGGTGTCTTTGGCGAACATATGGATGTGTCGCTAGTAAATAGTGGCCCTGTAACGATAATTATTGAAAAAGAATAGTTAATCCTATTTGACTAAAGAGCTAAAAAATAATATAATAAATTATATATGTATCAGGAGGAAATTATGGAAAAGAAAGAAAAAGTTTTTACGAAGATAAAAGAAATGATAGTACAAGAATTAGGTGTTAAACCTGAGGTTGTAGTTTTAGACGCTGGGTTAGCCGAAGATTTTGGCGCTGACTCTTTAGATGCACTAGAATTATTTAATCAAATAGAAAGCGAGTTCTTAATCACTATTTCTGATGAAGCAGCTACAGAAATGAAAGATGTAAAGGACTTAGTTGAGTATGTTACAAATCAAGTTAGCGATAGTTATTTTGAATAAAATAGTGATTATCGCCTGCTAAAAAGTGTCGTCCTTGTTGAAAAGGGCGACTTTTTAAAAAAAGGAGTAATCAAAATAATGATTAGGAAAATAAAGGGAACACAAGATATTCTGCCGAATGAAATCAAGAAATGGCAAGATTTAGAAGAAGTCATGCGCAACGCCTCCAAGTTATTCAACTTTACTGAAATTAGAACTCCGATATTTGAAGCTTCGGAGTTATTTCACCGTTCTGTAGGTGAAACAACTGACATAGTTAAAAAAGAGACTTACGATTTTGAAGATCGTGGGCAAAGAATGAATACCTTAAGACCAGAAGGAACTGCCAGTGTTGTTAGGTCAGTTATTGAAAACAAGCTCTATGCCGACCCTAATTTGCCACTGAAACTCTTTTACTATGGACCGATGTTCCGTTATGAACGACCTCAAAAAGGTCGTCAACGTCAATTTCATCAGTTTGGTGCGGAAATCATTGGCTCTGATTCACCGTTAGCTGATGTTGAAATTATCAATTTCGCAGCTACTTTTTTGGAAGCTTTGAAAATAAAAGATATAAAAGTTAGAGTAAACTCCTTAGGCGATAAGGAATCAAAAGAAAATTATCAAATAGCTTTAAATAAATATTTAGAGCCTAATATAAAGCATTTATGCGATGATTGTAATCGTCGCTATAAAGAAAATCCACTTAGAGTTTTGGATTGTAAAATCGATAAAGACAGTGAAACGTTGAAAAACGCTCCTAAACCATATGATTATTTATCTGATAAAGCAAAGGTCCATTTTGAACAAGTAATTATGGGACTAGACAGTATCGGTTTAAATTTTGAAGTTGACAAAAATTTGGTTCGAGGTTTAGATTACTACACTCATACCGTATTTGAAATAGATAGCGATCTAGAAACTCTAGGAGCTCAATCTACTTTGGTCGGCGGCGGAAGATATAATAATTTATACTCTTCATTAGAAGGACCTGATTTACCGGCAGTCGGCTTTGCCTTTGGCGTTGAAAGATTATTGTTGGCGCTTGAAGCGGTAAGTAAAGATGAAGAAGAACCATATATTCATTGTTATTTTATTAATTTAGGCGATGTCTTCCAAACAGATGTCTTAAGGATTATTAATGAGTTAAGACATGGCGGCTTGATTGTTGATTATGACTTTTTTAACAAGAACTTAAAATCGCAATTTAAACAAGCTGATCGCTTAAATCCGTTTTTTTATCTAATTTATGGAGAAGAAGAAGCGAAGAAACAAGTAATTAACGTTAAATCAAGAGACACTAAAGAACAAGTAGAAGTTCCACTTGATAATCTTTATCAATATTTAATTAATGGCATATCTGGAAACGGCTGTGGCGGAGGCTGCGGAAGTTGTGATGGGTGTAATTAATAAAGATAGTGATAAACAAACGACAATTGTGATATAATTAATCTCGTTAAGGAAGTGAGAATTGATGAATAAAAAACCGTTTTCTGATGAATCATTAAATAGAATCATTAAATATTTGGTTATTATCATTTTAGGATTTGGCATCATGCTATTAGCGATTCAATTTGGTGATTTTTGGAACTGGATTTTAAGGGCTATCAAAGCAGTTATAGTCCCGATCGGAGTAGCCTATCTTGGTGCTTTAATTATCTTCCCTTTAATTAAATATTTGGAGAAGAAAGGGATTGGACCTCGAGGTTTTTCCCTCGGTTTAGTTTTTGTTCTCACAGTTGGTTTAATTTTCTCAGCTTTTTATTTCTTAACACCTCTAATTGTTAATGAAATTAAAAATTTCTTTATCGATGACTTTCAGATTATTGTTGACTACATTAACAATGACTTAAGAAATGAGTTTATTTTTGGTGCTGATCTTTATGACCGCCTTTTAGCATATATTAATGAGACAAATATTATCGCTGACACAGTCGATACTTTTGTACCGAATCTAATTCTTTCATTGACAAATTTATTGTTGCCATTATTGACAGCAATTGCTTTGTTGCCAATCTTATTGATTTTTTATCTTAATGATTATGAAGTTATCAGTGAGAGAATAAGATCGATTATTCCCGCTAAACATGAAAAGAACGTTGCGGAATTGACATCAAGATTAAACGTTACAGTCGGTGCTTATTTAAGAGGACAATTAATTTTAATGATTTCTTTAGGAGCAGTAGCTACCGTCGTTTATAAATTAATTGGTTTAAAATATTATTTCTTATTTGGCTTCTTGGTCGGTATCACCAACATCATTCCTTATTTTGGGATGATTATCGCAGCGATACCGCCGATTATCTATACTTTTATTGCTACATCAGGTCCGGGACCATTGTTAGTTCTTGTGGTTAACGTTATCTTGCAGTTCTTTGAAGGAAATATTTTCCAACCATTGATAATGTCACATCAACTTTCAATTCACCCGATAGTTATTATTATTTCAATTTTATTCTTTGGTTCCTTGTTTGGCGCTTTAGGAGTAATATTCGCTTCACCAATAGCCGCTTCAATCAGAGTAATTTACCGATTCTTTAGCGACCTTCGTAAAGAAAAATTAAAAACCACTCAAGCTGAGGCGAGTGCTCCATGATAAAGAAAGAAAGACCAAAAATTTACACGAAATTTGAAATTGATTCGGTAACATTTTATGCTACGATGATTTTATTCATTCCCTTAGTTTTAGTGTTTACCTATGTGTTTGATATCGAAACAATTATAGACACCAATCTTTTTTTGATAATTCTTTCTATCATAACAGCTGTAATTACAATTATTGGAACAACAATTTTACTGATAAAAAAAGATTCCTTAAAAAGGCAAGTAAAAACGAATTATATTTATGAATTTTATTATCTTGTAGCTATCGTAGTTTTCGGTATTTTAGGATTCGTTGTATTATTCGATTACCTTGGCGGAGACCGCACATATATAGCCAATATTTTAATTTTGCTAGTAGTTATATTTGTTTATATTTTATTAAAATTTGGAAGTAAATTCTTTAATTTTGATTATCGTAAGAAAAAATAATGGCTGCGTTGCAGCCATGTTTTCTAGGAGAAGATTATGAAATTTGACCGTTTACTGAATATGATAGGCGAAGAAAAATTCTTGACAATCAAACAAAAACGAATTGTAGTTTTTGGTCTAGGTGGTGTAGGTTCTTTTGCTGCCGAAGCTTTGACTAGAAGCGGAGTAGGCACTCTTTATGTTGTTGATTACGACTTAGTTGAAGAAACTAATATCAATCGTCAATTAATCGCTCTAGAATCGACAATAGATAAATATAAAGTTGATGTTTTCAAAGAACGTGCCAAAGATATCAATCGCGAAATTAAAATAATAGGATATAAAGTTAAAGCTGATAAAGATACCATCAAAGAGATTTTGCAAATAGGGTTTGATTATGTAGTAGATTGTGTTGATGATTTGAATGCAAAAGCAGAAATCGCAATGTATTGTTTAAATCATAATATAAGTTTGATTTCTTCAATGGGATTTGCCAATAAATTTAAACCAGAAATGATTAAAATTGCCAAACTCAATCAAACTTCAGTTTGCCCATTAGCGAAAGTTTTACGGAAAAAACTTAAGACAGCTGGTTGTAGTTTAGACTTCAATGTTGTTTATTCTGAAGAAAAACCAGCAACTGTGATAAATAGAGAAATATTAGGTTCAAATGCATATTGTCCTAGCATTGCCGGACTTTATATGGCAGCGCATATAATAAATGAAATTGTAGGAGAAAAATCATGAAAAAAATAATTTTAGCAGGCGGCTGCTTTTGGGGCGTTCAAGCCTATTATGACAAAGTCGCCGGAGTCAAGAATACGGAAAACGGATACATTGACGGTAAATTTCCTAATCCGACATATGAACAAGTCTGCAACGGCTCTAATCATGCAGAAGCAGTGAAAATTGAATTTGACGAAACCGAAGTAAGTCTAAAAAGAATTTTAGATCACTTCTTTCAAATAATCGATCCAACTTTACTTAATCGTCAAGGTAATGATATTGGAAAGCAATACCGAACAGTAATTTTCTATGATAATGATGAAGATTTAAATTTTATCGATGATTACATCGAAAAAATTAAAAATAACTTTAAAAAACCAATAAAGACCGAAGTAAAATTAGCTCCAGAGTTTTATCCAGCAGAAGCTTATCACCAAAAATATTTGCGTAAGAATCCATGTGGTTATTGCCACATCGATTTAAGTCTTGTGGATGAACTTGATAAAGAGTTTTTCGAAGATTAATTAAATAATATTTTTTACGAAGGATAGGTGAGTTATATGAAAAAAACTGATTACATTGGTTGGGATGAGTATTTTATGGGCGTTGCCCATCTTTCAGCGATGCGCTCGAAAGATGATTCTTCCCAAGTTGGTGCTTGCATAGTTAATGATAAAAACAGAATCGTAGGCATTGGCTATAACGGTTTTCCGATTGGCTGTAGCGATGACGATCTCCCTTGGGAAAAAAACGAAGATTTTTTGCAATCAAAATATGCCTATGTCGTACATGCGGAACCTAATGCAATTTTAAATTCATCAGTCGATTTAGCTGACTCAAGAATGTATGTTACACTTTACCCATGTAATGAATGTGCTAAATTAATTATTCAATCAGGAATAAAAGAAGTTATTTATTTAGATCATAAATATCCGAATGACCCTATCTTTGAAGCGTCCAGAAGATTATTCGAAATGGCCAAAATCAGAGTTAGAAAATTAGAAAATTACCATTTAAGGATTGTTAAAGATGAATGAGTTAACAGAAAAATTTTGGCCCTTTATAAGACTATTAATTTTGCCTTATCTTTTTTTCATATTTATTCTTGTTTATCCAATCAATTATTATATCGACGCTCCTGGTGGAATAGCTGAAGTAGAAAGTTTAATAACCGTAGACTACAATCAAGACAAAGAAATAGAAGGTTCTATTTCCTCAACTTACATAATGGCTATAAACCGGCCGACATTCTTTCAATTCATGATCAGCGTTTTCTCTGATTATAATTACGCCAATGTTATTACTGGAAGCTACGCAGATTATTCAAATGAAGAAATAAATCAAATTAGTTATCTAGATAAGGCTACTAGTGTTGACGCAGCTGTTATTGTGGCTTATCAAGAAGCCAGTAAAACTAACTCAGAAATTATCATTGATTATTACGAAAAAGTGATGGTATTTGGTAAAGCGACATACTTATCTTTTTATGATGATATTGCTTTTGGCGATGAATTTTTATATATGATAGGCGACAATGATGAAGTTGTCGAAGATTACACGCAAATTGTTGCTCATACAGTTCTTTACGACACTTATGAGTTTTTCTTTAGAAATAGCGAAGGAAATTATTTTTTATTATTGACAAAAAATTCTGAAACTGGCAAATTTGGTATTACTTTAAAAAAATATTATATCGTTGATAGAGAAAATACTTATCCTCATTTTACTGAAAAAGAATCCAATATCGGTGGGCCGAGCGGTGGGCTGTTACAAACATTATCAGTTTACAACATGTTAGTTGAAGAAGATATAACAAAGGGTCTAAAAATTGCCGGTACGGGGACTATTAATTATAATGGTTCTGTCGGTTATATCGGTGGTACAGAACAAAAAATAATTACAGCTTATATCAATAAAGTTGATATTTTTTTCATTCCATTTTTAAATGAAGATTATTATTATGACAACTATATGGAAGCTCTTAGAGCCTGTGAAAAACACGGAATTGATCCGAGCGGCTGGCTAGTTCCAGTAGCGACATTCGCTGATGCTTTAGCTTATTTAGAAGGGCTTGATGTCTCATGAAAAAATATCTTAATTTATGGAAAGAACTCAAAGAAGAACTTTCAATTAAAATTATAGCTGATGCTTTTTTCGGCAGCTTTGTTTATACTTTAATATTATCTTTACCAATTTTTCTTGCTATGGCGCAGATAATTTCCGTCTATTTCTATTTATTGACTTTCTGGGTGGTATTGATTATAATTGTTGTGGCTTTATTAAATTATATTATGCATCTATGGTGGAAAAAAGCTTTGTATTTGAAGCAACCTGAAATAAAAACAAACATCAAAAAATTATTTTGTTATAATCAAATAATTTTAGATGTTGTGTATCTTATCATCGGTTTGTTATTTATCTTTGTTTTTATTCCAATGTGGTTAGTTTAGGAGAAAAATCATGACAAAATGGATTATTGCAATATTTGTATTATTAGGTATCGACCAAGGAAGTAAGATTTGGATATCCTCAGTTTTAACTCAAGGAGAATCCATACCGGTTATCGAAAACTTTTTTCATATAACATATACAAGAAATACGGGAATTTTATTTGGTGGATTACAAGGAACTGCAGCTGACTATTTCTGGGTTTTCTTAATATTTGCGATTTTAGCAACCGGAGTTTTTGGTTATATGTTCTATAAGAGTGATTTTACTGACAAAAGATTATTTATTCTTAGATTATCACTTACGCTTTTAATTGCCGGCAGTTTAGGTAATGCAATCGATAGAGCAGTTCAAATTGATCATGCAGTTATTGATTTTATTGATTTCAATGGTATTTGGTCATATATATTTAACTTTGCCGATACGTTCTTAAATGTCGGGATATTTCTCTTCTTTGTTGACACATTCTTTTTAGAAAAGAAAAGAGCTGTTGTTAATGGATGATTTATTTTTTGAATATCAAGTTCTAGAAAACGACAATCTTGATCGAATTGATCGATTTTTGACCGATAGAATTGAAAGTTTAAGTCGGTCTACTATCAAAAAGTTAATCCTTGAAGAAAAAGTTTTAGTTAACCAGAATCCAGTTAAAGCGAGTTATTCAGTAAAAACAGAAGATTTAATCGAAATCATTGATGTTGATTTTTCAGAAACAGAAATAATTCCCGTACAAATGGACCTAGATATTGTTTATGAAGACGAAGAAGTCTTAGTTGTAAATAAGCCATCAGGAATGGTTGTGCATCCAGCTCCTGGACATTACAAGGATACTTTGGTAAACGGATTATTATGGTACATAAATTCTTTGTCAGATATTAACGGCGAATTACGTCCGGGTATTGTGCATCGAATTGATAAAGATACATCTGGCTTATTGATGGTTGCTAAAAACAATCTGTCTCATGATATACTAGCCAAAGAATTACAGGAAAAGACAACGAAAAGAGAGTATATCGCCCTCGTGGAAGGTGTTATTAATAACAAAAGAGGAAGAATCAATGCTCCGATAGGTCGCGATAAAGCCAATCGTTTAAAAATGGCTATTACAAGTTCAGGCAAGGAAGCAATAACTAATTTTGAAGTCTTAGAAACTTTTGATGATTCAACTCTTATCAAATGTATTTTAGAAACAGGCAGAACCCATCAGATTAGAGTTCATATGCAATATATCAATCATCCTTTAGTGAATGACTTTGTTTACGGCAATGCTAAACAAAACGATTTTGGTCAATTTTTACACGCTCAAACACTAGGATTTACTCACCCCAAAACCAAAAAATGGCTTGAATTTTCTTGTGATTTACCGCAAGAATTTATTGATTACATTAAAAATAAAAGAATTAAAAATGTTTAGTTTTTAATTCTTTTTTTCTTTTATTCTTTGATAGTTCTTGAAGTTTAGTTTACCAATTCTCCTAAAAATTTCATCACCGTATTTTAACTCAATTACTTTACCGATAGCATCAACTGCTGGCCCGGCTCCTTTAGGTAAAGTTATATTGATTTGATTGCTTAAGATATCGAATTCCTGTAGGAATCGATATCTTGCAATTATCGCCGCAACAGCAACTGCTTTATGTACGGATTCAGCTTGAATCAAAAAATCAATATCCTTAATAGTTTCTTCGGTGTTTAAATACTCAAAATAATTTTCTTCTGAACAAAACTTATCAACAATTATTTTCTGATACTTTGGATGTTTAACTACTAACTTTTTTAAAGCATGATTATGGAGGTAGGCTTTAATCTTATTCAAATTAAAACCCTTGTCAATTAGTTCGTTGTATTTTTCATTATTGGTAACTAAAACATGATGCGAGATATGGTTAACTAATTTCTCCCCAATAAAACGGATTTGTTTATCAGTTAATTTCTTAGAATCCTTAATATCTAAATCTTCCAAGAAAGGATAATCTGAAGGAGTCACATAGGCCGCACAAACGACTACAGGTCCAAAGAAATCACCGGTTCCTACTTCATCAGATCCAATTACACTCAAAGGGAAATATTGGTTGTTATAATCTGTAATTTGACTCTCAGCTTCCATAGGTTCTAAATTCAGCATCACCGCCCACTTATTGTATTCATTCAAAGCTTGCTCACCCTGAAACATTACTTTTAAAGTATGAAATACGCTAATAGTCAGTTTGTCAGTTTTGAACAGATATTTATAAGCTGAATTATTGCTTTCAACTTGGATTTGTTTATAGTATTCTCGCATTTTTTCGAGATATTTGTCATTTATCGTAAAAACATAGTTCATTGTCTCAACTCCTCTTTTTATTTTATCATAAAATGTGATAAAATAGAAGAAGCGGAGATAGAGATTATGTATGCTGAAACAAAAAAACTAGAATTCGATAAGATTTTAAAAATACTGCAAACTTTTACCCATACAGACTTAGGAAAAAAACAAGTTTTAGAAATTTTTCCAATTACTAATTCTGATGAGATTAAAAGATTGCTTTTTGAAGTTGATGAAGCGAAAAATATCATTCAAAGATATGATTCAACCCCTCTTACCGGAGTTTTAGATTTGACAGAAATTATAAAAAAATCACAAATTGGATCTGTACTTACAATCGATGAATTGCTTCGAGTAGTCTCTCATCAAGAAGCTGTATCTCGAACCTATGGATTTGTCAAAAAAGTCGTCAGTTTAGTATTAGAATTTGACTACTTGAAAGATTATTATAATCGCATTATCAGTTTACCGGTACTAAAAAATGAGATCGATAAAGTAATCGATAAAAAAGGTGAGATTTATGATAATGCTAGTTCCAAGTTATCAGACATAAGAAAAAAAATAAATACAACGGAAGATCGCATCAATCAAAAGATGCAAACACTCGTAAGGAGTGAACAAAACAAATTGACCGACAATATCATCACTATTAGAAACAATCGGTTGGTTTTGCCGGTTAAACTTGAATTTAAGAATGCGTTAAAAGGGATTATTCATGATCAGTCAGCCAGTGGGGAAACAGTTTTTATTGAACCAATGAGCTGTGTTGATATGAATAATGATTTATCACGTTTTTTTGTTGAAGAAGCTAATGAAATTGAAAATTTATTGAGAATGTTGACATATAAAGTTGCTGAATACAGTTCCGATTTACAAAACAATTTAGAAATATTCACCTATTTAGACGTCGTTTTTGCAAAAGCTAAATACGCTTTAAATAACGATTATTCAAGACCGAATATAACAAAAGACAAAATAAATCTTTTAAATGCCAAACATCCATTAATCCCCCGTGATGTAGTTGTAGGAAACAACATTAGTTTTCATGATTACCATCATATAATAATTACTGGTCCAAATACAGGCGGTAAAACTGTAGCACTTAAAACTTTAGGGCTATTAAGTATCATGGCCCAATCAGGGATGTTAATCCCGGTTAATGAAAACAGCGAAACAATCTGCTTTAACCACATTTTCGCTGATATCGGTGATGAACAATCAATTGAACAATCATTATCGACTTTTTCATCCCATATTTCCAATATTATAAAAATCATCGATAAAGCTGATGATAACTCTTTAGTTTTACTTGATGAAATCGGCTCTGGAACCGATCCTAAAGAAGGTGCTTCTTTAGCAATATCTATCATTGAGTTTCTTAGAAAGAAAAAACTATACTCAATGATTACAACCCATTATCCTGAACTAAAAACATATGCTTATGACTTGGATAACACAATAAATGCTTCGGTTGAGTTTGATATTGAAACTTTAAAGCCAACCTACCGTTTAAAAATTGGTGTTCCAGGAACTTCGAACGCGATTATGATTGCTAGAAGGTTAGGTTTAAATGAGGATATTTGTCAAAATGCAGAACATGTGTCTTTGTCTTTCGATACTGATGTTTCAAAACTAATTGAAAAACTCGAAAAACAAAGTTTGGAACTTGATGTTGATATCAGTGATTATCATGAAAAAATCCAAAAATTAGATATAGAAAAACAAAATTATCAAAGCTTGCAAAAACAAGAGAAGATTAGACAGAATCAAATCCTCAAGGAATTTGAAACCTCTCAAAAAGAGAAACAGGATAAATATTTAAAAAAAGCTCAAGAATTGATTGAAGAACTTGATGAGCTTAAAAAATCAGCTAGTTTTAAAGAACACGAACTGGCTAAACTAAAAAAAGATGTCAAAGACAACTTTTATCACGACGTTACATATAAGAAAGTTAGCGATAAAAAAATTAAAATAGATGATACTGTTAAAGTTTTATCGTATCAAAGGAATGCCATCGTCAATAAAGAGTTGAAGAACGATCAATATGAAGTTATTATGGGTGCATTAACTTTAACGGTAAAAAAAGACGAAATTGAATTTGTTTCTCGTCAAAGCAGTGAAGAACAAGAATACAAAAACGAATCGACAGTTGACTTTGTGAGAGATGTAAAAGTTGAACTAGATCTTCATGGTAAGAGGTATGAAGAAGCTATGATAGAATTAGATAAGTTTGTCGACGATTGTTTATTAAACAATCTCGAATTTGCATATATTATTCATGGGATAGGCACGGGTGCTTTGAAAAAGGGTGTTGAGAGCTATGCCAAGAAGAACCCTTCTGTTATAAGTTACCGTCGGGGTAATGAAGGAGAAGGCGGGATGGGCGTAACAGTCTATCAGTTTAAGTGAGGGAAATTATGAAGAAATTAGAATTTTATTCTGCTAGATATTGTGGCAAATGCCGCGCTTTAAAAAGAAGGCTGAGTGATCTTGAACAAGAACTCTCAAAAATCAAAATAGTTATTGTCGACATTGATATTGATAGAGTTAAATCAAGGGCGAATTTCGTTGATGGTGTGCCGACATTAATATATTATAAAGATGAAAAAGAAGTTTCTAGAGTCAGTGGATCAATCTTTGAAGAAGACATCTTGAATTTGATTGCAGAGGAGAAAATATAATGGACGGCGTTTTGGTTATTGATAAGCCAAAAGATATGACGTCACACGATGTTGTGGATATAGCTAGAAAAGCTTTATCAACAAAAAGAATTGGGCATACAGGCACTTTGGATCCTAATGCTACTGGTGTGCTTGTTTTAGCAATCGGAAAAGCAACTAAATTAGTGAAATATTTCACTAATGATTCCAAAACCTATGTATGCAAGTTTATTATTGGTCAAGCGTATGACAGCGATGATATAACAGGAAAATTAACTGATGAATTAGACGCTAGTCACCTAAAACCTGAAGAAATAAAAAAAGAGTTGATGTCTTTTTTGGGTAAACAAACACAACTACCTCCGGATTATTCTGCCGTTAAATTTCAAGGTAAAAAACTTTATGAATTAGCAAGAAGAGACATTAAAGTAACTTCTATAGAACCTAGAGAAGTTGAAATTATAGATATGAATGACCCTGAAATTGTTTATCACGAAAAAACTGTTGAAATCAATGTAACCATGAAAGTCTCTAAAGGAACATATATAAGAGCTATTGCTAGAGATTTAGGTAAACAACTCAATAACTTTGGTTGTCTTGCTGAATTAAGACGAACTCAAGTCAACCAATTCAGTATCGAAGATAGTTTTACAATCGAACAACTACAGAAATCTGAAGTTGAAATCAAAGAGCCATTTGCTTATTTAGATTTACCAAAAATATACGTAGACAAAGATGTAAAAGATTATATCGAACATGGTAGATTTTTAGATTTAGAGTTATTTCCTGAAAAAACAGATACAATTATTTTTTCCAAAGAAAAAGAACCTTTAGCTATCTATTATTATGATGAAGTTAAAAATTTGATGAGAATGTCGGTGAAATGGTGTTGAAGATTCAATATTTAGATTACGACGATACGATTAATGAAGATAATTTAATACTATGTTTAGGCTTTTTTGACGGATTACATAAAGCCCATCAAGCTTTGATAAAAAAAGGCCAAATTATTAAACAAGAGCGCAACTTAAAACTTGCAGTTTTGACCTTTGATCAAAGCATTAAACTATTTATGCAAAAAAAACCATTTTATTTTTTAACATCAATTGCCGATAAAGCTGAGATTTTAAAAAAGTTTGACATTGATATACTTTATGTTATGAAAGTTTCCTTTAATTTAATTAGTCAAAGTCCTCAAAGCTTTATCGATCAGTTTTTAAAAAATATTAAAGTCTGTATCGCAGGAGAAGATTTTTCTTTTGGATATTTAAGCAAAGGACACGTTGATACACTACAAGCTTGTCCATATTTTGAAACAGTAGTTATAAAGGAAATTACCTATCATGGCGTCAAAGTGGGTTCGACAAGAATTAGAGAGGATTTAGACAAAGGTGATTTGAAAGAAGCCAACTTTCTATTAGGAAGAGATTATATAATAACAGGAAAAGTTATTAGAGGTCATGGTATCGGTAAAAAATTAGGATTTCCAACTGCCAACATTGATTTTACTCAATATCTTTTACCTAAACTTGGCGTTTATTTCACTAAAGTAATAATCAAAGATAAAGAATATTACGGGATGACTAATGTAGGTAAAAGACCGACATTTTCTGATACTAAAATTACCTTAGAAACCTATATTTTTGATTTTGACGAAGATCTTTATGGAGAGACAATAGGAATAAAATTTATTGAATTCTTAAGAGATGAATATTATTTTTCTAATAAAGACGACCTGATTGAACAAATTAAACAAGATCGTATTCAAGTTTTACAAATTATCGAAAAGAGGATGCAAACTTATGAAAAAGATTAGTAAAGGATTTTGGATTGCTCTTGGGATTGCTGCTGTATTTTTTATGATATTAATCATTGTCAGTTCAGTGCTTGAATTAGGAGAAAGATTAAATCGCATCAACAAGTATCTTGAATATGCTTTTTATGGTGTCTCCGCCATATTATTCTCCATATTATTTTTAAGACCTTTAGCATTAATTATTTTTTCACCTAGTTTTTCTTTGGATGAATTATTTTCGGAAGAGGAAAACGCTAAGAAGAATTATTCAATGTATAAAAAAGTCGGTAGAAACTTGCTTGATGAAAATTATATTTCTGACGAGGATAAAACGGCAATTAATGAAGCGATGTCTGATGTAATGCAATTGAAATTGACTTTAGCCAGAATATTCGACGAAACTATCAAAAAAGAGCTTAATAAAATGATTATCACTCATGCAGAAACTGTCTTTTTATCAACGGCAATTTCTCAGAATGGTAAACTTGATGCTATCGCTGTAATTTCAATCAACTTAAAACTTATTAAGAATTTAGTTCTAAAGTGTGGATTCAGACCTAGTTACTATTCATTAGGTAAACTTTCTGTTAACGTCTTATCGACTGCGATTATCGCAGAGTCTTTAGAAGATATGAACTTTTCAGAGCTGTTTCCTTCAACTGGGGTAAATACTTTGTCTGAAATTCCAATTCTAAAAACCGTAACTGGATCTTTTGCACAAGGCGTAGGTAATGCCTTACTATCTTTAAGAGTTGGTATCATCACAAGAAATTACCTTTTTATGAATATTAAAGGTCTTAAGAAAAGCGAAATTCGTAAGCTTGCTTTTGGTGAAGCAGTGATTCTTTTACCAAGAGTTTTAATGGAATCAATGAAGAAATTACCATCTAGATTTAAAGGTTTATTTGGCAAGATTTTTTAAAAAGTAAAAAGATTGATTTATTAATGCTTATTTGTTATAATTGTAAAAGCGAAAAGATTTGGAGGAATTTATATGATAATTGATAAATTAAGCGGTTCTCGTGTTCATTTCGAAGTAAATGTAACTAAAGAACAATTCGAACATGGATTAGACCATGCTTTCGAAGTAGAAAATGAAAAAGTAACGATTAAGGGGTTTAGAAAAGGTAAAGCTCCTAGAAATGTTTACGAATCTAAATATGGTGTTGAATCTTTATACGAAGAAGCAATTCAACATGTATTACAAGAAACATATTACAATACAGTAATGGAAAACGAAATTGATGTCGTTGCTCAACCAAAAATTGATCTAGATATAACTAAGATTAAAAGAGGCGAAGATTTTTCTTATAAGGTTACAGTAGCTGTAAAACCAGAAATTAAATTAGGTGAATACAAAAACCTAAAAGTTGAACTGTTACCTGTTGAACCTAGCGATGTTGAAGTTGAAGCTGAAATTGGCAGAAAACTAGAACAAAATGCAGAAATGGTTGTTAAAGAAACTGGTGTTATTGAAAATGGTGACACTGCTGTTTTTGATTTTTCTGGTTCAGTAGATGGTGAAAAATTTGAAGGTGGCACAGCCGAAAACTATGAACTAGTCATTGGTTCTGGCAGTTTTATTCCTGGATTTGAAGAACAAATGTTAGGAATGGCTTCTGAAGAAGAAAAAGATGTAGTTGTGACTTTCCCTGAGGATTACCAAGAAAAATCATTAGCTGGAAAAGAAGCAGTGTTTGCAGTTAAAGTTCATGAGATTAAACAAAGAATAGTTCCTAGTTTAAATGAAGAATTTGTTAAAGAATTAAATCTTGACGGCGTTGAAACTGTTGAAGATTATAAAACACACATTCATGAAGAATTAAAAAACGGTAAAAAAAGTCAAAATGAACAACATTTGCGCCAAACAGTTGTTACTAAAGCAACTAAAAATGCCGAATTTGAACTTCCAGAAGAAATGATTAAAGATGAAGTTCAAAGAATGAATGAAAATACAAAAAATCAGATCAAACAATATGGTTTAGATTTTGCAATGTATCTTCAATATATGGGAAAAACCGAAGAGCAATATCAAGAAGAACTTGAAGAACAAGCTAAAAAAACACTTTCTGAACAATTCGTTATCAACGAAATTGCTAAACAAGAAGAGTTATCAGCTACTAAAGAAGAAATAGATGCAAAATATGATGAAATTGTTGAACAGTACAAATCGCAAAACGTAAATTTAGAACAAGTTAAACAAGCTATTCCTGAATCAGCAATCATATCTGAAATTGCTTATGCAAAAGCACTTGATTTAATTGTTGAATCAGCTAAGAAAGAAAAATAAAACATAATTTAATAATAATAAAAACTCCTAAGATTTTATCAAAAAAAGCATAGTAAAATATTAGGTGTTTTTTATTATCTATGGTAAAATAAAAGTGTTAAATAAATAACGAGAGGTGAGCGTATGTATAATCCAAAAAAAATATTTTCCGATCATTTGCCGATAATCGCTGTAAGAGGAATTGTCTTTCTGCCAGCTTCGGACATAAGAGTGGAAATTGGTCGTGATTTCTCAAAAAATGCAATTGTCGAAGCCGAAAGTAATCGTGATGGTCACGTTCTTTTAGTATTCCAAGAAAATCCAACCATTGAAGACCCTGAATTCTCTGATTTTATCGACATCGGTATCCTTGCAAGGATTAGCGTTAAAATTAAATTACCAAACGGTAATTATAAAATAAAGTTTGAACCTATTACGAGAGTTAAACTAAATGATTTGGTGGCTAAAGAACCATATTATTTGGTTGATTTTACTTCTGTTCTTCTAGTTCAAGATGACCTTAATGAAGAACAAGTTCTCTTAAAGATGTTGACAAAAGAAGTCGTTGAAAATGCTAAGTTCCTTTTAAGAGATTCAAAAAAAGTTCTTGATACTCTAAATAAGGGTATTACATCAGAACAACTTAGTGACCTAATAGCATCAGAATTAAGAATTCCTGAAAATGAAAGAATTAAATACTTACGAGAAATGTCAATCAATAAACGTCTTAAATATTTATTGGAAGACATTGAAAAAGAAAAAACTTTGCAATCAATCGAAAATAAAATTAATGAAAGTGTCAGAAAATCAACTGACCAAAATCAACGAGAATATTATTTGCGTGAGAAAATGCGAGCTATTCAAGAAGAATTAGGTGACTCGAAACAAAGCGACACCCAAAAATTCTTGGAACAGATTGAAGAATCTGATATGCCGCCAAAGGTCAAAGATAAAGCTTTAAAAGAACTTAAACGTTATGAATATCTTTCACCAAATTCCAGCGAATCTAATGTAGTAAGAACCTATCTTGAAACCTTGATTTCAATTCCTTGGTCAAAAACAACCAAAGATGAAGAAGACATAAATGTAGCAATCCAGAAACTTGAGGATTCTCATTTTGGCCTTGAAAAAGTTAAAGAAAGAATTATTGAGTATCTATCAGTTAAAATGTTAACCGGTAAAAATCCACAGACAATCCTTTGCCTTTCTGGACCTCCAGGAGTTGGTAAAACTTCTTTAGCAAAATCAATAGCTAATGCCCTAAACCGTGAGTTTGTTAAAACCAGTTTAGGTGGTGTTCATGATGAAGCTGAAATTAGAGGCCATAGAAGAACTTATGTTGGCGCCTTACCAGGCAGAATAATCAATGGAATGATAAAAGCTAAGGTAGTAAATCCAGTCTTCTTAATCGATGAAATTGATAAGTTAGTAATGAATGATCGCAATGATCCTTCATCTGCTTTACTTGAAGTTTTAGATCCTGAACAAAATCAATTCTTCAGTGATCACTATGTTGAAGAAGATTATGACTTATCACAAGTGATTTTCATTACAACTGCCAATTACTTGCAAAATATTCCTGCACCGCTAAGGGATAGAATGGAAGTAATTGAGTTAAGTTCTTATACAGAAATTGAAAAGTTCTATATTGCTAAACAATTCTTAATTAACAAACAAATAGAAAACCATGGGCTAGACTTAAAAAGATTAAATATTACCGATGCGGCCATCAAAATAATCATCCGTGATTACACCAGAGAAGCCGGAGTTAGACAATTAGAACGTTTAATCGGTTCAATCGTCAGAAAAGCTATCAAACAAATTCTGACTAAAAATCTCGATTCAATCACAATAAAGCAGGATAATTTAAGCAAATATTTAGGTAAACCACTATTTAAAAATAATCAAATATCAAAAACTGATATGGTTGGTATCGTAACTGGTTTAGCATATACAATGGCTGGTGGCGACACTTTAGAAGTGGAAGCTACATATTATGAAGGCAAGAACAATCTTGTCCTTACCGGTAATCTTGGAGATGTCATGAAAGAATCTGCTATGGCAGCTCTTTCTTATGTCAAGAGCAATTCTGAAAAATTAGGAATCAAATCTGAGTTGTTAGAAAAAAATGACTTCCACATTCATGTTCCTGAAGGTGCAATCCCTAAAGACGGACCTTCAGCTGGTGTGACGATAGCTACAGCCCTGATTTCAGTTCTAACCAACCGTAAAGTTAACCGCTTTGTAGGAATGACTGGAGAAATAACACTTAATGGTCGAGTTTTACCAATAGGCGGATTGAAAGAAAAAGCTATTGCTGCTTCAAGAACAGGCTTAAAAGAAATTGTTATTCCTGAAGGCAATGAGAAAGATGTTGAAGATATCCCTAAGGAAGTTCAAGATGTCTTGAAAATTCATTTTGCTAAAAAGATTGATGATGTTATAAAAATTGCGTTGCTTGATTAAAGCTATCATTTGATAGCTTTTTAGGCGTTGACTTAAAACAGAGAGGATATATGAAAAAAATTAAAAAACCACTTGTATATATACTAGGCTTATCTGTTTTAGGATTAAGCGTTTCATTATTTCAAAATACTAATTTAGGAATGGGTTCATGGGACGCTTTGAACCGGAATTTTTATGAAGGAATACCGCTAGATTACAGATATTTAACGCCAATTATGGCAATGATTTTAATTAGTTTAGCTTATTTAATAGAAAAGAAAAAACCGAATCTTATGATGTTTTTTCCTTTAGTCATTAGTTTCTATATTGGCTTGGTGATAGATTTATTGCTTTTAGTAGTACCTAACGTCAGTGAATTAGGACTACTTTACAATTTTCTCTATGTATTTTTAGCTTTAGTTTTTGTTGCAATCGGACTTAATATGATTGTTCTTTGCAATTATCCATTACCCGCACTTGATCAATTTTGCTTAGCAATTGCTAACAGATTTCACTTAAGTTTCGGCAAGGGTAAACTAATCGGAGAAGCCATAGCTTTAGTAGGGACTGTTATCGCAGGTTTAGCTTTTTCTCATGAAGAGCATTACTTCTATATCGGTGTCACTACTTTCATCGCTTTAGCATTTATCGGCGTGTTTGTTGATATTTTTGCTAAACCAGTAAAAAGAATTGTAGGAGAAATTGATGTTAATCGAAATATACTCTGACAATTTAAATAAAAAAGATATTAGTTCTAACCTTCATCGCTCAGCACGAGCGATTATTGTTGTTGATAATCAAGTTTTACTACTCCACACTAAAACACTTGATTTTTATATGTTACCTGGTGGTGGAATAGAAGGTAATGAAACTCCAGAATTATGTGTTATTCGAGAAGTTAAGGAAGAAACTGGCTATATTGGTCAAATTATCAAAAAGACAGTTGTAATTAAAGAGTTTTTTCCAGAAGCAACTTGGGAAACTCATTATTTTCTAGTAAAAATTGATGAAAATAATTCCACAAGCGTTAGTTTTACTGAAGAAGAAAAAATGCAAGATTTACATCAAAAATGGTTTAAAGTTGATGACGCATTAATTCTTTTGGATAATCATGAATCTAATTACAAAAATGCCTACAATATCATGCAAAGAGAGTTTATCGCCCTTATCAATTCGCTTTAATAAGGAGATTTTATGCTAGTTAATACCAGCGCAGTATTAAATTATAACCGCTGTCGTCGTTTTGCGGCGCTAAACGACCCTTATACAGCTTTATATCTAAATGGTGATTTTTCTGAAGAAAATTCATTGTTTCGTGATATTTTTCTAAGCCACATTTATCATCCGAATTATGATATCAGAAAAAATGTTACATTAACATATGAGTTTGAACATGAAGTTACACTCACAGAAAACTATGATTTTATCGTTAATGATCAAAAAATTTATTGCTTATTACCATATACTGCAACTGATTTTCTAAACCTCAAATTTAAAGATGGACAACACAAATATCAAGTTTTTACCAAGGGATCAGATGGAGTTTATTCAATAAGAACATCAAGTTTAACAAATAAAAACTTTCAAGAAAAAATAGAAAAACTTTATTCTCACTTTGAATCTATTGGCCGAGTCGTATTTAGTTATGCTTTAAAAAATTATATTTTAAAGAAAGTTTATCCTCAGAAAAAATATCAATTATATTTTATTATTTTAAATTCCGACTATAAATATGATGGTATTTCTTATACTGATAAGCTCTATCACACCTTTGACTTTTCTGGTTTAAAAGATTTAAATGAGTTAGTTGAAATCGCCTTATTTAGAATGATAAATCACATAGAACTAAACGATTTTACGCCTTGCAAACTCGTAAAAAAGGCATGTGGTAAAGACAAATCAAGCGAATGTAAATTCGTTAATTTTTGTTATTCTCATTTACCGGAAAACATATCAATTTTAGATTATTTTAATTCTCATTATGGATTTAATGAGATAACCGATGAAGGTACTATTCATCACGATGCATATGATTTATTGAACGAAGGCTTTGTCTCGATGCAAGATTTACCGATTTTTTGGTTGAAAGACCAAAATCATTTGATGCAAAGATATTGTGTGGATAATCAAACAATTTATTTTCACCGCGAAAAACTATCTAGAGGATTATCAACATTGAAGTATCCTTTTTACTATTTAGATTTTGAAGCTTTACCGATGCCAATCCCTAAGTTTAAGGGAGAAAGTCCTTATACACAATCAGTATTTCAATATTCAATCCACATTGAAGAGACGGAAAATGATTTAGAATCAATTGAAAAAAATCATCACAGTTTTATCGCTAATCCCAATAAAGATGACCGGGAAGATTTGCTTAAGAAAATGATTCAAATCTTAAACAGAACCGATTCGTCAATTATCGTCTATAACAAGACATTTGAAAAAACAAGATTAGAAGAACTAAAAGAAATTTTCCCGACCTACAAAAAAGATCTTGATAAAATAATCAATCGCCTTTTTGATTTATTAGATGTGGTAAAAATGAATAAGGGTTTTTATGCCGATTTATGTTTTAAAAGCGAAGATTTGGATTCTTTTAACCTATATCACCCTGACTTAGGCGGTTCATATTCATTAAAAAAGGTAATAAAAATTTTTAAAAAAGATGCCTATGATGACCTCTTCATTAAAGATGGCATCAAAGCCTTTAAAGCATATCAGAAAATACCGGATTCAAGTCCGATTGAGGCGGAAAATATCAGAAACAATTTGTTTTTATATTGTCGCCAGGACACTTATTCCATGTATCAAATCATTCAAGGTTTAAAACATTTAATTGGGCCGGAATTTACGATAAAAAATTCTTGATAATCTTGACCCACTATGATATAATACGTTGTGCGCCTATTTCTGGATATTTGCGACACTCCGACGCTGCTTTTCGGATATAGGTAAGAATATAATAAAGGAGGTTATGACAATGGCATTATCAAAAGAAAGAACTAGAGAAATCGTTGTTGAACATCAATTGAAAGAAGGAGACACGGGTTCTCCAGAAATTCAAATTGCATTATTGACAGAAGAAATCAATCTTCTCAACGAGCATCTTAAGGTTCATAAACATGATCATCATTCACGTAGAGGTCTTTTAATGAAAGTTGGTAAACGTAGAAGTTTACTTAACTACTTAAAAACCGTATCACTTGAAAGATATGCTAATTTGATTAAAAAATTAGGTTTAAGAAGATAAGTTATATGCACCCGGATTTCGGGTGCTATTTCTTTGATTTTCTATCAAAAAAATCAAAAATATGTTATAATAATAAATTAGGCAATTATTAATGAAAAATCGAAATGGGGTAAATAAATGAAAAAAGTATTTAAAAAAGATTTCTATGGAACTGAACTGATAGTTGAAGTTGGTCAATTAGCAAAACAAGCAACTGGTGCTTGTTTAGTCAGATATGGTGAAACTGCTGTTTTATCAGCATCTGTTTTAAGTAAGGAACCTACTAATCAAAATTTCTTTCCATTAATGGTAATCTACCAAGAAAAATTATATTCAGCTGGGAAAATTCCTGGAGGATTTTTACGAAGAGAAGGTAGACCGACAGAACACGAAACTTTAATCTCTCGTGCAATTGATAGACCTTTAAGACCTTTGTTTGCGGATGGCTTTAGAAATGAAGTTCAAGTAATCAATACTGTCTTAAGTGCTGATCCAAATAAAACACCGGAAATGACAGCTATGTTTGGTGCATCTTTATCATTAGCTATCGGCGGAGCTCCTTTTAATGGACCTATTGCTGGTGTTATGGTTGGAATGATGAATGGTGAGTTTATCTTAAATCCAAATCCTGAACAACTTTTAGAATCTGATTTAGATTTGATTGTTGCTGGGACTAAAGATGCAATTAATATGGTTGAAGCTGGCGCTAAAGAAGTTGATGAAGATACAATGCTTGATGCTTTGATGTTTGCACACGATAAAATCAAAGAATTGGTTGCTTTCCAAGAAGAAATTGTTAAAGAAGTTGGAAAAGAAAGAATTGAAGTTGAATTAATCACTGTTCCAGATGCAATAGATAAAAGAGTTAAAGAACTGGAAAACGGAAGAATTACTAAAGCGGTTTCAATTCATGAAAAACTTGAAAGACAAAATACCATCGAAGATATCGAGAATGAAATTTTAGAAGTTCTTGAAAAAGAATTTAAAAATGATAATACCGAAAAAGATGAAATCGAAACAAATATCAGTTTTGCAAAGAAAGTTTTAGAAGAAATTCAAGTTAATGAAGTCAGAAGACTTATAACTGTTGATAAAATTAGGCCAGATGGCAGAAAAACTGATGAAATTAGACCATTAGATTCAGAAATCGATCTTTTAGCCAGAACTCATGGATCAGCTTTGTTTACTAGAGGACAAACTCAAGCATTAGCTACAGTTACTTTAGGTGCTTTAAGAGAAGCGCAAATAATTGATGGCGTTAGTGTTGAAGACGGCAAAAGATTTATGCTTCATTATAACTTCCCACAATTCTCAGTTGGTTCAACTGGAAGATATGGTTTCGTTGGGCGTAGAGAAGTTGGTCACGGAGCTTTAGGCGAAAGAGCGCTTCTCCAAGTTTTACCTAATGAAGAAGAATTCCCCTATGCAATTAGAGTTGTTTCAGAAGTATTAGAATCAAATGGTTCTTCATCTCAAGCAACAATCTGTGCTGGTTCAATGGCTTTAATGGCTGCTGGTGTTCCTTTAAAATCACAAGTAGCTGGTATAGCAATGGGATTAGTTAAGGAAAAAGACAAATATACTATTTTAACAGATATTCAAGGTTTAGAAGATCATTTTGGAGACATGGATTTCAAAGTTGCTGGTACAAGAAAAGGAATTTGTTCTTTACAAATGGACATTAAGATTTCTGGTATCACAAAAGAAATTTTCAAAGAATCTTTACATCAAGCAAAAGCTGCAAGAATGGAAATTCTTGATAACATGGATTCAGTTATCTCTGAACCTAAAAAAGAATTATCTAAATATGCACCTAAGGTTAAACTTATGCAAGTTTCTCCAGATAAAATTAGAGATATTATCGGTGGTGGCGGTAAAACTATTACAGCTATTATCGAACAATGCAATAATGTTAAAATCGATATTGAACAAGATGGTCGTATCATCTTGATGCATGAAGAAACATATTTTATCGATAAAGCAATGAAATTAATCGAAGATATTATTAGAGAAGTTGAAATTGGTACTAAGTATTTTGGCAAAGTAGTAAGAATTGAAAAATTCGGTGCTTTTGTCGAATTATGGCCTGGCCAAGACGGTTTAGTTCATATTTCTAAATTGGATACAAAACATATTAAAAATGTTGAAGATGTCGTCAAAATCGGTGATGTTATCGAAGTTAAGGTGATTGGCGTCGATGACAAAGGCCGCGTTGATTTATCAAGAAAAGCTATTTTAGAAGAAGTAAAACAATGATATAATAAAATTAACCAAATTATCGGGTAATCGAGCGTGAATATAAAATTTTGCGTTAGGAAAGTCCATGCTAGCACAGGCTGAGATGCCTGTAGTGTTTGTGCTAAACGAAAAAATAAGTTTAGGCACTCTTGAAAAGGAGTGACGGCGAAGAAATGGATGTAAAAGGCCAAAGTATTCATAAATGTGCCACAGTGACGAACCACATAAAATATATGTGGTGTGAAACGGGTAAACCCCTCAAGCTAGAAACCCAAATTATGGTAGGGGCACGGTTAAGGGAGAAATGAATCCACTTAACTGACAACTTTAAAACTGTAGATAAATGATTACCGACTTTTTAATTAAAGTTACAGAACATGGCTTATAGATAATTTGGTTTTTCAAAGCATATAATTTATTTTTTATATGCTTTTTTTTAAAAAAGAAAGAGGTGAATTGTATGAGTGATGAATTATTAAAAAATCGCCAAACGAGAATCAGAAATTTCTCGATTATTGCCCATATAGATCACGGAAAATCAACTCTTGCAGATAGAATATTAGAAATGACCCACTCCGTTGAACTACGAGATATGAAAAATCAATATCTTGATTCGATGGATTTGGAAAGAGAACGCGGAATCACAATTAAATTGAATTCAGTCGAGCTAAAATATGATAGTCTCGATGGCAATCAATACATTTTTCATTTAATTGATACACCGGGACATGTTGATTTTACTTATGAAGTTTCAAGATCATTAGCTGCTTGTGAAGGAGCTATTTTAGTTGTAGATGCTACTCAAGGTATTGAAGCTCAAACTTTAGCTAATGTTTATTTAGCACTGGATAACAATTTGGAAATTATCCCTGTAATCAATAAAATTGATTTAGAAAGCGCTGATATTGAAGGCGTTAAGAAAGAACTGGCTGACACAATCGGATTAGACCCCGATGACTGTGTTTTGGTTTCTGCTAAAACCGGACAAGGAGTTGATCAAGTTCTTGAAGCAATAGTAAAGAGAATTCCTGCTCCTAGTGGTGAAATCGATAATAATCTCGAAGCTTTAATCTTTGATTCCTTCTATGATAGTTATCGTGGTGTTATTCCTCTGGTTAGAGTAATGAACGGTATTTTACATATCGGTGATGAAATAAAAATGATGGCAACTGGAGCTAAACATGAAGTTATTGACTTAGGCGTTTATTTGCCTAAAGAAGTAAGTCGGGACTATTTAACCACTGGAGACGTAGGTTGGATCAGTGCTTCGATAAAAGATATTGGTAGAATTCATGTTGGTGATACCATCACCAATGTATTAAAACCAGCAAAGAAACCTTTACCGGGATATCGTCTATTAACACCGATGGTATATTCTGGAGTGTATCCGGTAGAGGCTGATGATTATAGTGATTTAAAAGATGCAATTGAAAAGATGAAACTTAGTGACGCTTCCTTAATCTATGAACCCGAAACCTCAAATGCTTTAGGCTTTGGTTTTAGAGTCGGTTTTTTAGGGATGTTACATATGGAAATTTTCCAAGAACGTCTTGAAAGAGAATTTGATCAAAACTTAATTACAACCGCTCCATCAGTTAATTACCGAGTTTTTCTGGAAAATGGTGACGTGATTGACATTGATAATCCAGCTTTAATGCCTAAAAATCAAGTGGTAAAGAAAATAGAAGAACCTTATGTTCTAGCTACCATCATTACTCCAAGTGATTATGTGGGTAATGTCATGGAATTATGTCAATATAAGCGTGGTTTATTCAAGGATATGAAATATATATCTGATGCCAGAGTGGAAATAATGTATGAATTACCATTATCAGAAATAATTTATGATTTCTTTAATCGCCTTAAATCAAGTACAAAAGGTTATGCATCATTTGATTATGAACTTATCGGCCAAAGAGAATCAAAATTAGTGAAAATTGATATTCTTCTTAATTCAGAACCAGTGGATGCCTTGGCATTTTTGGTGCATCAAGATTTTGCAAGACAAAGAGCTTTAAAAATCTGTCAAAAATTAAAAGATTTAATCCCTCGTCAGTTGTTCGAAATACCGATACAAGCAGCTATAGGTTCTAAAGTTATTGCCAGAACTAACATCAAAGCTTTAAGGAAAGATGTTTTAGCCAAATGTTATGGTGGCGATATCTCGAGAAAGAAGAAATTACTGGAAAAACAAAAACAAGGTAAAAAACGCATGAAAAATGTTGGCTCAGTCGAGATACCTCAAGAAGCATTCATGTCAGTTTTATCTTTGGAAGATGATAAATAAGCACTCAATATTGAGTGCTTAATTTTTTTATTTAATAGGAAATTGTATTTGTAAAAAGGGAAAAAAGCAAAAATTGAAAAAGCCTACATAGATAGGCAAAGAATTATAAAGGAAAAATCTATTTTAAACCTTTAATGCGGTTATACACATCTAAAGGAACGACATCAGGTTTATTACACTTCATACAGTAAGATTCGGGATAGTCACTTTCAAATTCATTCCACATTTCAGAAATAATATCATAATCAACTTCTTCCTGGAAACCACAGTTGAGACACTTAAGAACGATAGATTCATCAAAAATATCTTTTTTAACAAACGCTTCGACATCAACAGTTTCAAACCCCTCACAAAATTCGTTAAAGTATTCAGCTCTGTCACATTTTTCTTCATTGGTTAAATAACGTTTAATCGTATTAAAATGTTTAGGCATATTAGCCACCTCCAATATAAGAATCAGGAAAATAAGATAAACCAAAATTAACAATCATTTTAGAACCACACTCACAAAGTAAGGGATCATACTTGTAAGTTAGAATGAGCGATATTCTCCAAAACAACTTATTCGTTAATTTTGAGATATCTGAAGTTGAATAAAGTTTAAGGTGTTTAGGGAATGATTTGTTTGATAGAAAAAAGAAATAATCAGATGACTTATGCGATAAACAAAGCAGCTAAACTGATAATAGAACATGCAATAAAAAGTGATGTTGGAAAGATTATTATCGGATATAATGAAGGATTTAAAGATATATTATTAAATGATCAATATAATCAATGGTCAAAGTCAATACCAATAG
>DDWA01000031.1 GCA_002345425.1 Caryophanales bacterium UBA2298
AAAGATCCAACACCTTCCTGTTTTTTCCTGATTGGCTACCGGTAATGTTTTTATTTCCTTGGAAAACTTAAAAGAAGTGAAAGGAACACTTTCTTGTTTCAAAGCGATTGTTTGTAACTCGTTTTTAGTTAAGGCTCTCTTTAATACCAAGTTAGCAATATCTTCATTGTATACTTTTTCCCAAGACTCAAGTAAATTTAAATCAATTGATTTCATATCTAACTCTCCTTTTATTTATTTAAGCCAAATTTACGTTAGCTGGTATTTTGGCTGCTAAGTCTCTCATTTCATACTTAAACACTATATAAGATATAAATCCCGCAATCAAGTCAGCTGTAACAAAAGTATACCATACACCATTTATACCCCATAAATATGTAAATAAAAATACTAAAGGTAAAAACAAGATGAACTTTCTTGACATCGCTACTAAAAATGCTCTAACAGGATATCCCATTGCTTGATAAACACTTGATAAAATTACTTGAAAACTGGTCATAAGAAACCCAATGTTGACAATTCCAAGCGGCATTGGACCATCAGTCATAAAAATAGGATTTTGTTCTTCAGAAAACAATAAGAAGAGCTGTTTAGCAAAGATTAATGAAAATGCCAGAGCGCTAACAAAATATATGATCATTAGTTTTTTGGCATAAGCTATAACATCATACAATCTTTGATATAATTTTGCCCCAAAATTATAGCCAGCTATTGGCTGCAAGTCTTGAACTAATCCAAAACCTCGCATCAGTAAAAACATCAACAAACGATTAACCACACCAAAAATAGAAATATAAATTTCTGGTTCTATTGTATTGGTGCATATTTTTTTATTAAGTTATTAACAACAATAACCAAAACTGCACCTAATGCATTTCTAATAAATGAAGGAAAACCAATAGCGGTGATTTCTCCAACCATACCCATATCTACTTCGTGCAATTTTCTTAAAATTTATATTAAGGTTAGAATTGCTAGAAATAGAAGCTGAGAATATATATATGACGGAAGCTGTTTTAGCTATAATGGTCGCAATTGCGGCTCCTTTTACATCTAAATCTAAACCCCATTCAAAAATAAATATTGGAGCTAAAATGATATTTACTCCAGCACCAATAACCATTGAAATCATAGCTATTTTAGCCCTTCCTTCAGTTCTAGCCAAATTGTTAAAAATGACCGATAACGTAAAGAAAATCAAGCCAATTAAGATATAAAACAAATAATCATGTGCATAATGAATGTTACCTTCTCTGGCTCCAAAAAATATAGTAACTCATCCAAAAAATCAATCCCAATGTAGCTATTACACCCGAAATAACAATACCTATTAAAATAGCTGTGTTGAGGCTTATTCTCATTGTGTCTTTATCATTTCGACCATAAGCTCGTGAAAAGATTGAAGAAGCTCCTATACCAATCATTAAGCCAAAAGCCATTACAATCATTTGAACAGGATTTGCAATAGATAATGCTCCAATCGCAATATCACCGGCACCTCTTCCAACAAAGATAGTATCTACTAGATTATATAAAGCAGTCATAATCATAGCAAATGTGGCTGGAATTGATAAATTAATTAAAGCTCTTTTTACATTGGTTTTTTCTAATAATCCTGATCTAGCCTGATCTATGTTCCACCTCAGTTAAAAATATTATAGCAAAATCAAACTTATAAATGAAATAAAACACTTAATATTTATTTGATTTTTTAACTAAATGGTTTAAATTTTTTAATAATAGCTTCCGCTGTTTTAATTCCATCTACTGCAGACGACATAATACCACCAGCATATCCAGCGCCTTCACCCATTGGAAAAACACCTTTAATAGTCGCCTCAAAATCCTCATCCCGAACTATTCTTATCGGTGATGATGATCTTGTTTCAATTCCGGTCAAAACAGCGTCATCCATAGCGAAACCTTTGATTTTGTTATTAAAATCTAATAATGCCTTTTTTAAAGTGTTTGTTATAAATTTTGGTAAGAGTTTATTAAAATCTACGAATGTTATACCCGGCCTATAAGTTGATAGAACACTACCTAATTTATTACTTAATCTATCATTTAAAAAATCGCCTACTAATTGTGAAGGAGCATTATAATTTTTTCCACCAATATCAAATGCCATTTGCTCTAGTTGCCTTTGAAAGTACATCCCTGCTAAAACATGGTCAGATGTGAAATCGTCTGTTGTAACATTAACTAATAAAGCTGAATTAGCATTAACATTATCGCGCTTGCTTTTGCTCATACCATTAGTAACTACTCCACCTTCTTCAGAAGTCCCACACATTACATATCCTCCAGGACACATGCAAAATGTATATGCGCTTCTTCCGCTTTTATCATGATATGATAATTTATAATCAGCCGCTTTTAAACTAGGATGGTTTGAAAAACTTCCGTATTGAGACTCATTAATTAATGATTGTGGATGTTCAATTCTCACTCCAACTGCAAATGGTTTTCTCGTTAAAACAAAACCTTTATTATTAATTAATTCAAATGTGTTTCTAGAACTATGCCCTATACCTAGAAGAACTACGTTGGTTTTAATTATTTCTGAATTATTTATCTCGATTCCAATTAATCGGTTATTTTCAATTATAAAATCGGTCAATTGACAATCGAACCTTACTTCTCCACCATATCCAATAATTTCTTTTCTGATTGATTTAATAACTTCTTTTAATTTATCCGTTCCAACATGAGGTTTGTTGACATACATTATTTCTGGATTTGCACCGTGATTAACTAGATTTTCAATAACAAAACGACACCTCAAATCATTAATCGAAGTAGTTAATTTACCATCAGAATATGTCCCGGCACCACCTTCACCGAATTGAATAGAACTTTTTTTTTCAAAATTTCTAGAAGCAATAAAATCTAAAAATCTTTCATCTCTACTATCAATATCTAGTCCCATTTCAATTATAAGCGGATTATATCCCCTTTTAGCTAACAGTAAAGCTGCAAAGATTCCAGATGGCCCAAATCCAACTACTATCGGACGATCTTTTAAAACTTTTTCTCCAGAAGAAATATCTTCATATTTTAGATTAGGAGTATAGCTAATATGTTTGTCTTTTAGCCGTATAACCTTTTTTTCGTCTTCAATAGAAAAATCAACGGTGTAAACAAAACTAATGCTATTTTTCTTTCTAGCATCAATTGCTTTCTTAAAGATAATCAACTCTTTTATATTGTCGATACGGTACTTATTCTTTAAATATTTCTTTATATTTTTTAATTCAGATTCAAAATTAACAGCTTCATCTAATGATAATTTGACTTCAGTTACTCTAATCATTTTCATCACTCTTACTAGCGCGCTTACCAGCTACATATCCGCTTGACCACGCCCATTGTAAATTATAACCGCCACATCTTCCGTCTATATCAAGAATCTCTCCAGCAAAATATAATCCTTTAATAATTTTTGATTCCAAAGTAAGATTATCAACATCATCTAAGTTAATTCCGCCTGCAGTTACTTGCGATTCTTCGAATCCTAAGCTTCCTTTTATCACGAAACGCCAGTCATAGAGTAAATCAATAAGTTTATATATATTCTTCTTAGGTATCTCATTTACTAAAAGATTCACTTTTTCTATCTCAGCTTCTTTTATTAAAACATTAATGAATCTCTTGTTTAACAAACCTATAAGGCCTTGCCCAATTTCTTTTTCTCCTGCATTCTCAAAACGTTCAATAACTTTTGATTTTGAAACGTTTTGAATCAGTATTACTTTTAATGCTGGCTTTTTATTCAAATTAATTAGTTCGTTAGCTTTTCTACTTAATTCAAGAATTGTTGGTCCGCTTATGCCATAATTGGTAAACAAAATATCCCCGTTTTCCGATTGTATTACTTCATTATCCAACATCAAATCAACTTGACTATTTATTTTAACTCCTGATAGTTGTTTTAAATAAGGTGATTCCAACTTTAACTTGACTAAAGCCGGGAAAATATGGGTTATATTATGACCTAAGCGTTCAACTATCTCATACCCAGAACCATTGCTGCCAGTAAGCGGCATGGAACTTCCGCCTACACAAAAAATAACTCTTTTAGCAAAATATTTTTTTCCTTCAACTGTATTTATTGCGAAAACATCTTTATTTTTAGTTATGTTCATTACTGCTTGATTTAGTTCTATTTTAATATTCCTTTTATTTAATTCATACAAAAATACATCTAAGAAACTAGATGCTTGTTCACTCATAGGGTAAGTTTTACCATCATTTTCTATTTTCGGTACAATTCCTAAGGATTCAAAATAATCAACTGTTTCTTGTGGACCAAATTTTGATAAAACTTTTTCAACAAAATCTGGTTTGTTATAATCGTTCTTCGTCAGTAAAACATTAGTATAATTACATCTACCATTACCAGTAACTAATATTTTCTTTCCTATTCTATTATTTTTCTCTAAAATAATAGGCATTATACCATTTTCATTAGCGCTTAAAGCAGCCATTAAACCGCTTGCTCCAGCGCCAATAATGATTAAATCATTTTCCTTCATCTTTGTCACCTTCACTCATATAAAAATTATACCATAAAATTTATTTCTAAAAATAGAGAATAGAAAAAGAAAAGACTTGCTAATACAAGTCTTTATTCAACTATTTCATAATAAATGGAATTTCTTTTGTTTTTTGCTCGATACATATTACGATCGGCAATTGAGATTAAATTATCAATTGTTTTATTTTTATACCCTTGGAATAATGTTACGCCAATACTTACAGTCAGTGATGTTGTTTGGTTGTAATTTAAGAACTGATTCTCACTGACTTTTATCCTAATTTTTTCTGCTTCTTGTTTAATGGCTTCTTCGGTGATATAAGAATAAAAAACGATAAATTCATCGCCGCCATATCTTCCTAATAAAGCAGATTCGTCGAGATTTTTACTCAGAAAATCAGCAAAATCTTTCAAGATATAATCTCCTTTTATATGTCCAAATGTGTCATTAATCTCTTTAAAATAATCAATGTCTAATAAAAGAAAACCAGAAGTTCTTTCGTCATCATTGTTCTCGATAAAATCAGTAACTTCTTTTATAAATCCTCTACGATTTAAAACACCAGTGACATAGTCGTGAGTAGCAAGAAATTCATTATCTGCTTTCGCCCTAATTAAAGTTTTTTCGCTTTCTTTAGCTTCAGTCAAATCTCTAATAATCGTAACGGTCCAAGCATTGTTCTTTTTATCTTTAAAAACTGATGATGTTACAATCGCAGGAAAAGGTATTTGATTTCTTCTTAAAAAAGTCAATTCAGCTTTTACATACCCAAATTGTTCTCGATACCTTATTGCTTCTTGTAAACGAGAGTCATTAGTGTCAATAAGACCATTTCTTCCTATATTAATAATTTCGTCTTCAGTCATATCAAACATTTTACATGCAGAATCATTTGCCCTATGAATTCTTCCGTCAGGGCTAGTAAGCAAAATCGCATCTAGACTATGATCAAAGATCATCTTGTAGAATTCTTTGTTTTTATCAGCCTTCATAAATTGCTCCTGTTTATATTCATATATTGATTTTACCTTTTTTTTTAATAAGTGCAACAGTTTAACTTAATTTATTCATTATTAATAGAGGTTTAATAAATTTCTCAAAAAACTTATTTATACCTACATAGATAATGACACTAATCAAAGCCGAAAGTCCCATCTTCCCACCAAAACCATTATAAAAATTAAAGAAAGTAAAAAATATTATTGATAAGATTAACCCTATAAATAGCCCTGAATAAAAATTAGGAATAACATTTTTACTGGACATTCCGACGAAACTGGCTGTGAAGAAAACTCCGGAATAAATTAACATCGATGGAAAGATTAAACTAACTAAACCTATTACCAAACTGGGAACAGCTGAGGAAATTATAGACGATTGATTTAATTTATGTTGAATCAAATAAGGGATTATTACACCCATTATTGAAAACACTATAATTACCCAGATATTAAATGTTTCAAAAGTTGGCAATTCGGTTTTATTGAAAATCAACACCGTTATTGTTGTTGAGACAAATGCAATAGTCCCTAATCGACCTCCATAACCATCAAATATTGTTTTTACAAACAGGTACACTACCGCGCAGATTAAAGCTAAAACAATAATTTCATAATGATTTAATATTTGAGATGAAGTCATTCCGGCAAAAGAGCCGCAATAAATTGCCATTGCGTGTTTCTTAAATAAAAAATATCCTAAAATTCCAACTCCCGCAGATGTTATGACTGTGGAAACAGAAAATAAAAAGGTAAGTTCATAAGTTACCACAACACCTAGAGCAGCAAATATTAAATCAAAATCCTTTATACTAATCTTATAATTATTACTGGATGTAATTTGTGCAGAGATAAAGATAATTCCTATAATAAATAGTATAAAAATAAGTCCGGATAATAAATATCCACTTAAAGTATCAGAATTAAAGAAAACATTCGCTAAGGTATAAATAATAAAAACAGATAAAATCCAAAATATCACTAGTTTTTGATTACGGTTTAAATATTTATTAATGTGTTTTTTTCCAATTTTGTTATCTACATTATCCATGCCATCAACTCCCGTTAATAAAGTATAACATGAATAATAATTATTTTTTAAAAAAAACGCTTAAAGAAAAGGTGTTGTCAATTTGACACACCTTACTTAAACTAACGATTTGAAAAACTTTTCTAAATTTTCCTTTGCTTCTTTTTTAGAAACTTTCATTGTATATTGGTTGGCATCCGCCTCAGTCATAACCCTTCTAAATGGTTTATTAGCATTATTGTTTTGTGCATAACCATATGAAAAACCTATATGTTTTAGCAAGTCATTATCGTGAGTCGATAGTTTTAAATCATAAATCATTTCTTCTATGTCATTCATATCCTTATTTATAGCAATGACTAAAAACTCATCTCCACCCATTCTAATAGGAATTACATTACCGTATTTATTAACTAATTCTTTTAAAGCATTGGCAAATCTAATCAGCAATTTATCTCCAGCCTCGTGGCCTAAGTTAAGTAATCATTAAATAACTTAAGGCCATCGATATCAAACATAATTAGTGAATAATTGCTGTAATTCGCCTCAATGTCAGCTTCAAGACTCTCAAAATAATTACGATTATATATCTTTGTCATTAAATCATAGGTCATGATATAGTTGATATCATTAATATACTTTTGATTCTTCGTTTCATCATATAACAAATAGAATTTACCAGAACTTTTTAATAACGGTAAACTGATTAGTTTTTCCATCATGTGCAAATATAACTTACCTTTATCATAAATATTATCCAATTCTTTTGATTCAGTATAAATTACAGCTTGATTTTCAACTATCTTTTTAAAGTCTTCAAAACTGATTTCTTGATCAATATCGATTGAAAACTTCTGAGTTAATTCCTTAGAAGCGGAAACGATGATACCTTTTTGGTCAACCAAAAGGTACATTTCTCTTAAGTTATCAAGAATTAGTTTGTTGCTGTTGACTTTTAAAATTAATTTTAAATCTCGCATATAAAATATCATATACAAAATTGTTGTCAAAACTACCAAAGCGATATATGTAGGATCAATTGGGAATTCTAAAATAAAAAGATGTATTACATTAGCCAAAACACCTAAAACTATACTTAGAACCATAATAACAAAAGGATATACATCACGATCTTTTTGTAAATTCTTGAATAATCTAAATGAAATCGCAATCATCAATATAAAAAGTAAAGAATAACAAACTGCAGTATGAATATAAAAGAATAGCCCGTGATTGGCATGCCTAACTAACTCATAAGTTAATGATGGGTTGTAAGTGATTTCTAACACTAATTGATGATAATTATTAGTGTAAGACATTCCTGCATCGATAACAAAGAATACCAGCATGGAATATAAAAGATATTTAGAGACGTTCTTTCCCAAATATCTCATTATTGCCAAAAATATTAATACTGTGAGGACAAAAATCAATGGATATACTGTTAATGAGGCATAATAAATAATCATAGAATTATTAGATATGTATCTTAATCCTGTAATTATTGTCCAAAAAAATAAAAAGATACTTAAATATTTAAAATAGTGATATTTCTTGCTTGTATCAAAAAAATCAAGTCTTGCTAACGGCAAAGCTGATAAAGTTGCAAGAAACATAAATAATAGCCATAAAAAGATGTTCATCTGATTTCCACCTTATAAAAACTTTTAATTATTTTATCATTTTTTATACTTTATACCAAGATGTCTAAAATAATAATGGATAACAATGGCTTAAAAATAATAAAAAGTCAAGGAATCGAAATAACTCCTTGACTTTTGGGGAAAAAAATTTAAAAATTATTCTGTTTTGTTGCTTATTGTATTTTTTGCTTGTTGTACTCTAATTTGATTTCTGTTTACATATGCTTGATGCATATTTTCATAGTCAGCTAAATACATTTGTTTCAATCCTGTAATATCAGGTTGATTAGCTGTTCCTTCTTCAACTGCTTGTCTATGAGCCTGAACATGCAATTTTAAAGCTTCTACTATCTCATCTTTGATTGCTTGGGCTCCAGCTTCTACTTGATTTCTGTATCTCGCCATATATGCCACATATTCATTGCCTAGTAATTCAAAAATTTCTGATGGAGTCATAAGTAAGACGTCATCAATAACTAATGTTTCGTCAGTTGCAAGATAAGCCAAAACTAATTTTGCAAAACCATAACTGATATCGTATTGATCTACAAGGGCTTGAATTTCTGGATCGATTTCATGTTGATACATAACAACCGCTCCAATTGCATTTTCTGAGAAGAATTCTTGCATCATAGTTTGTGTTTGATTCATAAAAGTGTTTTCTAATTCTTGATTTAATCCACTGTTTTGAACCATTACAGCATTATCGCTTCTTTCAACATCAATATACCCAGTGTCTATAGCAGCATTTAAATACAGTCTTAGCGCTTCTTGATATTGTAGACCTTCCATATTAAGTCCAGCAGCCACTATTTCAGCATCTTCATTTTTTAACATATAAGTTAAAACGTATCCATTTTTATCGACAATAAAATCAATTCCGGGATTAATATCTATTGAAAGCAACATTGGTGCCGATTCAGAGATATTATCTTTTGCTTGTTGAACTCTCACCTGATTTCTGTTGACATATGCTTGATGCATTGACTGAAAACTTGTTTGATACATTTCTTTTACACCAGTAATATCTGGTTGTGTAGCTGTACCATTTTCAACATCTTGACGATGCGCTTGGACTTGAGCCATTAAAGCAGTTACTAACTCATCTTTAATTGATTGTACTTCAGCTTGAATTTGATTTTGATACTGAGTCATATATTGGTTTGATTCAGTTACTAAATCGTCAACTAAATCACTTGGTTGCATTACTACGACATCAGCAACATCAGCATCTTCATGTAAATCAAGATAAGCTAGAACCATTTTTGCGAACCCATAAGAAATTTCATAGGTTTCTACTAAATCTTTTGCTTCTTCATCAACTTCTTCGTTTTTCAAGACTACTGCTCCTATAGCATTTTCTTGAAAAAATGTTTGTAATTTTGTCTCAACCTGTACCATAAAAGCATTGTTATCATCTTCATCTTTTCCTCCGGCTTGAATCATTACTGCTCCGTCAGATCTTGTAATATCAATGTATCCAGTATTAATAGCGGCATTTAAATAAAGGTATAGAGCTTCTTCATAGTTTTTACCAACTAATTCTAGACCAGCTCCAACTATTTCTGCATCTTCATTTCTGTAACGATAGGTATACACATTACCATTGCCGTCGATAACTAAATCCACTGCCGGATTCATTTCTAATGATAAATAAGTATAATCCGAGTATTCTGTTTCTTCGGTAGATGAACAGGCCATTAAAACTATTCCAGCAAATAAAATTGCGAATATTAAGAGAATTTTTTTCATATATCTCACCTCTTTTTCTCTTTTCTTTATATATACGAGTCAAACACCCATATTATTGGCAAAATTAAATAATCATTCTTTATTTATAGGAATCATCAATAATATATGTTAAAGTTTTTTCGATTTTATGTTATACTATTTTATATTGTTTTTTAGGAGGTTTATATGAAAGTAGGAATTTACGGGGCCGGCGCTATGGGAACAATTTTAGGAGCTTATATCAGTAAAGCTGGCCATAATATTGATCTAATAAACAGGAATGTTGAGCATGTAGAGGCTTTAAATAGTGAAGGTGCTAAAATTATAGGTAAAATTAATTTCACTCAAAAAGTAACCGCCTTATTACCAACTCAAATAAATGATCACTATGACATCATTTTGTTAATGACAAAACAAAAATTCAATAAAGAAATAGTTGAATCATTGGCACCTTATCTAAAAACCAATTCTTTGGTATGCACAATGCAAAACGGTCTTCCAGAAAAATCTGTTGCCGAAATTGTTGGCAAAGATAGAACCTGTGGTTGTACAATGAGTTGGGGCGCTACTTTTCATGGTAAAGGTGTTAGCGAACTAACTTCAGAACCAACAAGAGACACATTAACTTTTAGCATCGGTAAATATGGAAATAACGACGAAGTCTTATTTTCATATATTATAGAACTTCTTAATACAATGGGTAACGTCAAGATTGAAGAAAATTTCATTGGTGCTAGGTGGTCAAAATTATTAATAAACTCCGCATTTAGTGGTTTGTCAGTTGTTACAGATGCTAATTTTGGCCAAATTGCTAAAAATAAAAAATCGAGAATGCTAGCGTTAAAAATAATTAAAGAATGTATAGAAGTTGCTAAGGCAGCAAATATTAAAATCGAACCATTACAAGGTAAAGACGTAGTTAAGTTGATTGACTATAATACAAGGTTTAAAAGATGGATAAGTTTTACTATACTCCCTATAGCTATGAAAAAACACAAACTAATAAAATCGAGTATGCTTCGAGATTTAAGCCAAGGAAGAAAAACCGAAATTGATGCAATTAATGGAGTAGTGTGCGAGTACGGTGATAATTTTAAAACCGAGACTCCAATTAACGATTTAATCGTTGAAATTGTCCATAAAATAGAAAATAAAGAATTGATACCTAGTTGGGATAATTTGCAAATTTTTGAAAAATACTATTAATTGGGAAGACTATGTCTTCTCTTTTTTATATTTAAGATTATTTTATAGAAAACCGAAAACCTTATTGTTTTGTGGATTTTTATCGATAATCGATTTAAATTTAAAATCCTTTGTGATATAATACGATTATCATCATAAAATGAAATTTATTTTTAAAGGAGAATCATTATGCAAGATATTTATCAAAAGTTGAATAAAGATTATTCAATTGATGAACTTGTGGAAAACTTAGTGAATGTTCCTGGAGAAGAAATAGCTAATTTGTTAGCGGAACTTGATATTAATATCCCTCGTTCTATCCGTTTTAATGCTTTACAAAAAGTGCTTTTCCCTGTGTTGGAACAGGAGTACAACGATTTATTAAAAGCTGAAAGTGATGTCGAAGGTCCTGAACGACTTGAAGAGTCTCGGAGACAGACTCGTCTTAGATGGATCGATTCTTTTTCTGAAACTCAATTTGAAAATGAATTGTTTAAATTTAATGACAAAGATTTAGACAAAAAATATCTTTTTGAATTTTGGAAAAGGCTGATTATCTTTTTGCTTAAAGAAGGCGTTCCTAAACAAACTTTAGCAGCATTTATTGAAAGATTCATACAAAAGTATCAAAGCAATCAAGGCACTCCTCCAACTAGATTGTTCAATAAAGCGATTGAACCTTTCATATATGATGAAGAAGGGACTTTTGATGGTCTCATTAGAAGCTTGTTTGCCAAAAGAGTTGTTTTAAGTGCGACTATCAGTGAACTTAAACAAATCGGGTCAAAATATGGAATAAAAGTACCTACAAGGTTGACTAAAATTCAGGTATTAGAAATTGTCATTAACGAACTTAAAGATAGAAATGAATATATTCCAGAAGTTCATTCCGAATTGAATGATTTTAATCTTAAAGAACTTGAAGATTTCGCAAGATTAAATAATATAATAGCCTTTGCCTATATCAATAAAGACCAAATGATTGAATATATGTACAAAGAGTACGATGAAAAAGGCATTCAAGTTAAGAGATTCAAAAAAGAGGAAGAAATTGAAGTTGAACTTGAAGAAGAAATCGTAGCTATAGAAGAAAAAGAGGAAGTAGCTCCAAAGGTCGAAAAAGAAGTTGAGATAATACCTGAAATCAAAAAGTCAGAGGATGTTATAAAAGATATTGAAGAGGATGTTGAAGTAATTTCTAAGGAAGAAGTTACCGAGAAAATAATTCAAGTCGAAACTGAGCCTTCTGCTGCTGTTGTCCATTATGATTCTCAAAAAATGGATGACTTGAAAAAAGAGATATTATCGCTAAAAGAGATATTTTTAGACCTTCAAAGAGAAGTTAAAGAGCTTAAAGAAGAATCCAAAAAAACTGATGGTAAACTAGATAAAATTTCTAAAGGTTTAGTACCTAAGTGGTTCAAACGTATTGTTTTAATTTTATTTATCATTTTTATGTTTTTCCTAATTTACGTTCCATTATCTTATTACTATCCTACTGCTCCTATTGTAAGTCAAATATCATATGTTTTTAGTAGAATTCCATTTTTCGGAGGGCGAGACTTCTTAGAATTCCTCCATTCTGCTTTTGAGAGAATATTTGGAATGTAATATATAACTTTAAAGGAACTGTTTAGTCGCAGTTCCTTTTATTTTTTTTATAAATTTGATATTATATCTTTAATGTTTAAAATTTATCCAATAAAAGAGTTGTTTAGAGCGTATAATATAATAGCTTGGATGTGATATTTATGATAAATTTGCTTATTAAAAAAATATTAATCTTGAGTTTAGGTGTAATGGTTATTTTTACATCATTTTTTGTATTTAATCAAAATAATCAAACATCATACTCTTTTATTGAAACCACTGATTCAATCAACCCTTTGGCACCACCTTGGCAACCTGTTTCCACCAATGATTATAGTAGTTTGCAATATAATCTTGATTTGATTGATGCTTATGAAGCTTGGAATGTTGAAACTGGTGAAGAAACTATTACCGTGGCTATCTTAGATTCTGGTATCGACACTGATCACGATGAATTTGTAGGAAGAATTTCAAGTCTTTCATATAATGCTTATACTGAAGAAATTGGAATTGCTTTTGTTGAAGATGATTTAGGACATGGGACCAATGTTGCAGGTATAATTGCCGCTCAAAGAAATAATAGTTTAGGAATTGATGGTATAACCGATAATGTTCAACTAATGATAGTCAAAGTTAATAAGCCCGGTGAAGAGGGTTATCTAAATAGCCTAATAACAAAAGGAATATATTATGCAGTTAATAATGGAGCTGATATTATAAATTTATCACTCGGAAGTGCTACAGCCGATTCTGGTATTCAAGCTGCCGTTGAATACGCTCATGAACATGAAGTTTTTGTTGTTGCGGCATCTGGAAATGACGGCAATGATATAACTTATTATCCAGCTGGTTTTCAAACAACGATTTCGGTTGGCTCCGTTGATGAAAATGCAGTTATTAGTGATTTTTCTAGTTACGGAAGTACAATCGATCTAGTTGCCCCGGGAGATATGGTGTATACAACCAACCTCGAAAATGGTTATGCTCAAGTCAGCGGCACATCATTTGCTGCTCCTCACGTAGCTGGTGTTTTGGCCCTCTTACTTAGTATGGGAGAGTTTTCTTATGAAGAAATATGGGAAAATATTTTTAGAAGTTCAGTTGATTTAGGCAATGTCGGAAAAGACATCTATTACGGTTATGGATTGTTAAACGCTTATAATTCTGTGTCTACCGATTTAGTGAAAATAACATTTGAAACTTTTGAAGGTAATGAGTTGAGTCCGATCTGGGTTATTGCAAATCAACCATATGACGTATTAGAGAAACCTTCAAAAGAAAATTATAGTTTTGTCAGCTGGTTTTTAGACAGTTCACTAAATAACATTCTTACTGAAGGATATATCTTTATTGACGATACCACATTATTCGCAAAGTATGAACCAATTTATTATTCAGTGACTTTCCTGGTAGATCAAGATACCTATCAAGAGATTACGATAATGAGCGGAGAAGTGATTTCCAACCTTCCAGATGTAGTGGTAGAAGGTTTTATATTCTATGGTTGGTATTATTCTACTCTTTACGAAGACAAATATGTTAATCAACCAATACAAAATAATACAACTCTTTACGCCAAGATTGATGAATTGATGTACATATTAACATTTCTAGATTCTGATGGTAATTTTTACGATGAAATACTAGTATATCCTAACGAATCAGTTATAGCTCCAGAGGGTCCGACTAGGTCAAGCGATGAATTGTTTGATTATGAATTTATTTACTGGGATCAAGTGCTTGAAAATATTACGCAAGACCTGATAATAAATCCGGTCTATAAAAAAACTTTAATTTTTTCAGCAGCCTCTTTAAGTCCAGGAATAGACACAATCAGCCAAAATCAAATTTGGATTGATGAAGGAATTAGTCTAATAAATGATGCGATTTCTTACACCGTATCAGGAGTTGTTGATTCATCAAAAGTTGGTCAATACATAGTGATTTATTCAATATATTTTGAAGATGAAAAAGTACATAAAATAATTAGAGTAGTAAATGTTATTGAAAAAAATGAAATTGTTAATATCACCTTAAATGATGCAATTACAACTATAATTGTTGGTAACGGTTATTTAGAAGCGGGTGCTATATCTAATTTAGGCACTGTTGAAATCATTGGTTCAGTTAACACAAATGAAACAGGAGTCTACAAATTAATTTATCGTGTCAGTTATAATAATAAAGTTGTTGAAAAAAGTCGTTTTGTATATGTAATAGATGCTGATTTCATTCCTTTAGATAATATTGAATGGTATGTTGAAAAAGGTGATCAAGATGAACAAGATTAAAATATTATTGTTAATATTGCTTTTATCAATTACATTTATAGCATGTACAGCTAATCAAGATGACATAAAATTTTATTTAAATCCTGGTAATGATACCGTTGAAATTAATTCAGTCTATGTTGATCCTGGCGTAACTGCTAAAGTTTTTAATATTACACGTTCTACTGAAGTTGTCGACAATACAGTAAATACAAGTGAAATTGGAGTATATCATATAACTTATAATTTCTTATACAAAGATTTTGACCTAACGTTAATAAGGATTGTTACAGTAGTCGATGAAACACCGCCAGAAGTGATTTTAAATCCGGGAGTAGATACCATTAAAGTCGGTCAAACTTGGGAAGATGCTTCAATAAGTGTTTTTGATAATAGTGGCGGAAAAATTAATGTTTCAACTAGCGGGTCAGTAAATAGTGAATTGGTTGGCACTTATATAATAACTTATATAGCAACTGATCCTTCAGGGAATGAAAGTTCAATTAGCAGGTATATTAACGTTATAGAATAAAAAAACACGAAGAATCGTGTTTTTTTTGTTTTAATAAGTTTTATTTTGCACAAATAGCATCAATTTCAACTAATGCATCAAGCGGCAATCTAGAGACTTCTACAGTTACTCTTGCAGGTTTATGACTACCGAAAAAACTAGCATAAACTTCATTCATGTTCTTAAATGTGCTCATGTCTTTTAAATAAACACTACACTTAACAATGTTTTCGGTTTTGAAACCCGCTTGTTCAGCAATAGCCTTAATATTTTCTAAACATTGTCTTGTTTGAATTTTGATATCTTCTTCAACTACTTTCTTTGTTTTCGGATTAAGTGGAGTTTGTCCGGAAATATACAAGGTTTCTGCAACTTGAACAGCTTGTGAATAAGGACCAATTGCTTGTGGTGCATTTGTTGTTTCAATAATTTTTAACATAACTTTCTCCTTTTTAATCTCTTCCTTTTTTAATAAAATAAATAGCAACTATTGTAAATGCAGATACAACAGCAAAAACCAAGGTTGTAAAAGATACGCTTTCCATCAAAGTTTTCATGTTATATATGTTTTCTGGCATATTTACAAGAACAATACTAATATTATTTGTGTCTGGATTGTTGTCGAGTCGTTCGAACTCAAAAGAATATGTTTTATTTGCTTCTAAATTTACTTTGAAAAGATATTCTTCCATTGTATCTATATAAACAATTTCATCGGAAACTAAAAAACTAATGATATCAGTATTATATTCCTGATTCTTTTCATTTATTACTAAAGAAAATTCTTTTTGCACATCTTCAAATTCATCGTAAGTGACAATTTTTAAATAATTATCCAATGATTCAACGGAAATATAATAAGCGTCATAATCGATACTGCCAATAACCGAAAAATATTCTCCTGCATATGTTGTTGTTTCTTCTTGGTTATCTATATATAAATCACCTAATTCTAGTTTTTTTGATTGCTGAAAAGCGATTATTGAAGTAATAATCGAAATCAAGATTAAAATTATAGGGATAATTAAGATTTTTTTAGTTTTCAATGTTGACACCACCTCTTAAATAGTGTAACATAAAACACAAAATTTTCTACGTTTGAATTAATTTTCTATTGCAATCAATAAGAGTTTTATCACTTTAACTTATTGACATGAAGGGCTATTTGCTATATAATTTGTCTAAAGAATGTGTTTTTACATATTTCCTACTATTATATTTAACAAAATGTAACAAAAAGGCACTCACTATTTGAAAAACAAGGGAGAAAAACATTATGTATCGCTATATTATCAAAAAAACTCTCTTCTCATTTTTCACCTTACTAATTGTGGTAACTCTAGTATTCTTCATGCTAAGAGCAATACCAGGAGGTCCTTTCTCTCGAGAAAAACCTTTACCTGAAGCCACAAGAGAAAGACTTGAGGAGGCGTATGGCTTAAATGAGCCACTCTTAACGCAATACTTTACTTATATGGGCAATCTATTTACAGGCGATTTGGGTCCTTCGTTTCGCAAACCTCAATACACAGTAAATGAATTACTAGCTACAGGCATACCTTACACTGCAAAAATCGGTTTAATTGCTGTAATATTAATTGTTGTTTTAGGTATACCTTTAGGAGTAATATCGGCCTTAAAAGCTAATTCTACCATCGATTATGGTGTTATGATATTGGCGACTGTAGGTATAACCGTGCCGAGTTTTGTCATCGGTTCTTTGTTCATACTATTAGCTCAAAATACTTCGTGGATACCCGTAGGTGGATTGGATAAACCAATTTCCTATGTAGGACCTGTGGTAGCACTGGCTGGTTATTCATTAGCTTTTGTTGCCAGATTAACTAGATCTAGCATGTTAGAAGTTTTAAGACAAGATTATATTCGGACCGCAAGAGCAAAAGGCTTGTCTGAATATAAAGTAATCTTTAAACACGCACTTAAAAACAGCTTAATTCCTGTTATAACTTACATTGGTCCGATGGTTGCTGCTTTAATGACTGGTAGTTTTGTTGTTGAAAGAATTTTCGTAATCAATGGTATCGGTAAATATTTCACTGAATCAATTGGAGCTAGAGATTATACACTTGTTATCGGTGTTACATTGTTCTATGCTGTTTTCTATATAATTATGGTCCTATTAGTAGATCTTGCCTATTCACTAATAGATCCAAGAATAAGATTATCTTAGAGGTTAATGGACATGAGTGAACATAAATTTAAATTCTTAGAAAACGATCAGAAACAAGATAAAGAACAAACACGTAAGAGCTTAACATATTGGCAAGATGTTTGGCGTAGGTTGAGAAAAAATCATTTAGCAATTATTGGTTTAATAAGTGTATTTATTATCATTCTTTTTGCAACAGTGGGACCATTGGTTAATAAATACAAGTACAATAAGCAATATCTTGATTATAAAAATATTCCTCCTCAATTGGAGATTTATGAACTAGACGAAGACTTAAATGTTTTTATGTCAGGAATGTATCATTTGTTTTCAGTTAGCGATAATGGAGAATTACTAGCAAAATTTGACGTTGCTGCTGCTGATAGAAATTTAATAACAAGGGTTTACACTTATCGTTTATATGATGAAGAAGGTATTGAAATAGCGGCTGTCGATGTTGATTTTTCTTATCAAACTGACCCTATTAAGAAAGAAGAAGGAATATTATTTAGTTTTACATTTGACGGAGTTGAGCATAAAACTCCAACTGATAAAGTTTGGAATAAGACATTTATTTTAGGCACAGATTTGAATGGTAGAGATTTATTAGCCAGAGTAATGTATGGGACTGGTATATCGTTAATAATTGCTTTTGTTGCTGCGATTATTAATCTGTTTATTGGTGTTCTTTACGGTAGTATATCCGGATTTTTAGGCAAAAATGTTGATATTATTATGATGAGAATTGTAGACATAATCAACTCGATACCACTTCTGTTATATGTAATTTTATTGATGGTTGTTTTAAAGGATAGCTGGTTTGAAATAAATGTTTTAAATAAAATATTTGGTGCCGGTGGTTTAGGTACTATTATCCTTACCTTAATAAGTGTTTATTGGGTGGGGATGGCTCGTTTAGTTCGCGGACAAACATTAAGTTTAAAAGAACAAGAATACGTTTTAGCCGCTAAAACAATGGGTGTTTCAGATTTTAAAATTATACAGAAGCATTTAATTCCAAATGCTTTAGGACCAATTATAGTTACTATGGCAATGATGATTCCAACAGCCGTTTTTACTGAAGCTTTTTTAAGTTTCATCGGTTTAGGTATTTCAGCTCCGAAAGCTTCTTTAGGTTCTTTAGCTAATGATGGAGCTAAATTTATGCAGACATATCCGTATCAATTAGTTATCCCTTCAATAACAATTGCCTTTATGATGCTTGCATTTAACTTTTTAGGCGATGGTCTAAGAGACGCTTTAGACCCAAGATTGAGAAAAGGATAGGTAGATAAGATGAGCAAAAATATACTAGAAGTTAAAAACCTTAGAACCTCCTTTTTCACTCATCTAGGAGAAGTCCAAGCTGTTCGAGGAATTAGTTATGAATTGAAAAAAGGTGGAATTCTTGGTATTGTTGGTGAGTCAGGGAGTGGAAAAAGCGTTTCAAGCTTATCATTGATGAGATTAGTTGATTCTCCGGGTAAAATAGTTGAAGGTGAAGTAATCTTTGATGGAGTAGATTTAGTAAAAGTCTCTGAGAAAGAAATTCAAGATTATCGCGGTAGTGAGATTGCTATGATTTTCCAAGACCCTATGACATCATTAAACCCTGTTTACACGATTAAAAATCAGATGATGGAAGTTATTTTACGTCATGTGAGAATTTCGAAAGAAAAAGCTTTGGAAGAGGCAAATTTAATCGAAAATAGAGTTAAAAAAGAAAGAGCTATAAAAAGAATTGAAGCTGGACATACAAGAAAAATCAACAAGAGGGAAGCTCTTGAAAGAGCAATTCATTATTTGCGCTTAGTAGGAATTCCAGAACCTGAAACAAGAATTAAGGAATATCCTCACCAATTTTCTGGTGGTATGCGTCAAAGAGCTTTGGTTGCGATGGCATTAACATGTGAACCAAAACTTATTATCGCTGACGAGCCTACTACGGCTTTAGATGTTACTATCCAAGCACAAATACTTGATTTATTAAAAAGAATTAAAAAAGAATTAGACACTACAATTATTTTTATTACACATGATTTAGGAGTCATAGCTGAACTTTGTCATGATGTAATTGTAATGTATGGTGGTATGATTATGGAAAAAGGATCAGTTAATGATATATTCTATAATCCTCAACATCCATATACAAAGGGTTTACATCAATCAATACCAAAAGATGTAGTTGGTCAAAAGAAAAGGTTGGTTCCAATTGCTGGTTCACCGCCAGATTTAATGAATCCACCAAAAGGATGCCCATTTAACCCTAGATGTAAATATGCCATGGAAATATGTTTGGAAAAACCAGCACCATTATATAGAATCAGTGGTACTCAAGTATCCGCATGCTGGCTTCAAGACAAAGATGCTCCAGATGTAGAAGGATTTACTAAGTCTGTAGGTGTAGAATAATGGATAAAAATAAAGTTTTATTAGAAGTAAAAGACCTAAAGAAACATTTTTATACTAAAAGAAACATTTTCGGAAAAATCACAAAAACACTGAAGGCTGTTGATGGAGTTAATTTTGAAATTTATCAAGGCGAAACATTTGGACTCGTTGGTGAAAGTGGTTGCGGAAAAACAACTTGTGGACGAACTATCATTGGTTTATATCATAACACTGGTGGGGAAGTATATTTTGATAATAAACTTATTTCTGCCGGTAGTGAAGAATATATTCTGAAAATTCAAGAATTAAAAGATGAATTAAGGCAAAAACTGAAAGAAATACCTAAGGATCAAATTGAAGCTAAAAATGCTTTAAAGGATGAATATCAAAAACTTATAGAAATTGAAGCTGAAAGTAAAGATGAAGCTTTAAAAAAACAAAGAACTGCTAAAAGAGATCCAAGGGATATTCAAATGATTTTCCAGGACCCATACACATCTTTAAATCCAAGAATGACTGTCACAGAAATTATTTCTGAAGGTATTAAAACTCATAAATTACTAGAAGGCGATGAAATAAACGAGAGAGTTTATTACCTATTAGAGACAGTTGGTTTAAAAAGAGAACATGCATCAAGGTATCCACACGAATTCAGTGGTGGACAACGTCAAAGAATTGGTATCGCACGTGCCTTAGCGATGGATCCTAAATTAATTATTTGCGATGAACCAATCAGTGCTTTGGATGTATCAATTCAAGCTCAAGTAGTTAATATGTTAGAAGATTTACAAGAAAAATTTGGTTTAACTTATCTTTTTATTGCCCACGATTTATCAATGGTTAAACATATCAGTGATAGAATTGGGGTTATGTATTTAGGCAAAATGATGGAAGTTGCTTCTAGTGATGATTTGTATGATGATCCATTGCATCCATACACACAAAGTTTACTATCATCGATACCTTTACCAGATCCAGAAGCAAACAAAAATAGTAAAAGAATTATTCTTAAAGGAGAAGTTACCTCACCAATCAATCCAAAACCTGGATGTAGATTTGCTGGACGTTGTCAGTATGCTAAAGATAAGTGCACTAGCGTCGATCCAGTGATTGAGGAAATCAAACCTAATCATTTTGTTGCCTGTCATTTTGTAAAGGAAATTAATGGTTTGAAATAATCATAATAAATGTGTTATGTTTATTTGAAATAAATAAAATAAGGAGGAGATTTATATTTTATGAAAAAATTATTGTTAGCTTTCGCTGCCATGTTAGCTGTACTTACAGTAGTAGCTTGTGGTGGCACAACAACAACAGGAACCGGAACAACTCTAACAACTGAAGCTCCAGTTGAACCAGTTGTTTTTAACTGGAACATCGGCGCTGATCCAAGAACTTTGGATCCAGGCTTAAATGGTGCTAGTGATGGTGGAGATGTTATTAACAACACTTTCGAAGGTCTTGTTCGTGAAAAGAATGGTGAAGTTTTACCAGGTATGGCCGAATCATGGGAAGTATCAGCTGATGGTTTAACTGTTACTTTTAACTTGAGAGACGATGCAAAATGGTCAGACGGAACAGCTTTAACAGCCGATGACTTTGTACGTTCTTGGTTAAGAGGTATGGACCCTAGAAATGCAAGTGAGTATTCATGGATTTGGGAATACACAAATGTAGAAGGTGCTGCAGACTTTGCATTTGCATCAACTACAGTAGATGCTGAACTAGATGCATTAGCAGACGCAGTTGGCATTAGATCACTTGATGATGGTGATACATTCGAAGTAGACTTAATTGCGCCTACTAACTGGTTTGTATCATTAATGGCTTTCTATCACTTTATGCCTGTTCCTGAAGGCGCATCTGTTGAAGGTGAAGGTTCATGGGCTAAAAATCCAGCAACTGCTGTATCAAACGGTCCTTTCCATTTAACATCTTACACAGTTGGTGATATGTTAGTTCTTGAAAAGAATGAACATTATTGGAATGCTGATGAAGTTGGTATCGATGTAATCAATGGTTCATTTATCGATTTATCTACTACTGCTTATGCAAGATATGAAGCAGGAGAGTTAGATTTCTTAGGTGATGTACCATCTGCAATGATTCCAGGATTATTGATAGCTTCTGAAGAATTCTATGTTTTCCCATTATTAGGAACTTATTATGCTAACTTCAATCTATCTGGAGACACTGCAATTGGTGGAACTAGAGATATTGGCACTAGAGACGTAAGTATGTTCTATAATGAAAATCTACGTAAAGCATTGGCATTATCACTTGACCGTGAAGCAATTGTTGAAGCTTTAGGTACAGGTGCTGTTCCAGCTGGTGGATTTATCCCACCTGGATTCTTAGATCATAACGGTGATGATTTCTATGAAAATTCAAAGAATGATTCTGAAATCGTAACTGATGACGGCGCATATGCATTAGCTGTAACATATTTTGCTACAGCTGCTGCTGAATTATTCCCAAGTGCAACTGATCCAGTTGCCGCTTTACAAGCTGCATTAGAAACTAAAGAATATTTATACAACACATCTGAAGGTCATCAACAAATTGGTGAATTAATTCAAGGTATGTGGGAAGATAATCTTGGTTTCACTATTCAACTAGGAAATGAAGAATGGGCACTATTCCAAGCAACTAGAACTGAAGGTAACTTCGATATAGCTCGTGGCGGATGGTTAACAGACTTCATGGATCCATCTGGTATGATTGGAATCTTTACTCAAGGTAATGCTTATAACGATCCTGATTATAACAATCCATTATTTGAAGCTGCAATGGCTACTGCAAACACTGCAACAACAGCTGCAGGCCATTTTGAAGCGCTTTATCAAGCACATCAAATTTTCATGGATGATATGCCTGTTATTCCAATTTATCATTACAACGATGTATTATTAGTAAAAGCAAAAGTTAAAGGCTGGTCAAGATCAGTTCTTGGTTCAATCGATTTCTCAACTGCTTACATCGAAGAATAACAAATTTACAACTAAAAAGAGTTTAATTAATTTTAAACTCTTTTTTTTGTTCCTATATTTCAAAGTTCAAATACTTAAATTATATGATATTATATTATACGAGGAGATAAATCTATGAAAAAATTATTACTTTTTATATTTGCGATTGTCTTGATTGCTTTGACAGCTTGTACTCAAGTAAAGTTAACTGAATTAAGAATCACAGGAACAAGTAATCACACTGTCTTTGTTGGACAGAGCGTTAATCTATTTGAATCTGTAAATGTAATATCAAATACTGGTGATGCTTATCTTAATGAACTAACAATAACATCAGAAGATTGCCAAATAACAGATAATATTATAACAAGTGATGTCGTATACGTTTGTAACATTACTTACTATATTGAAGTAAAAGACGTTTCCGATGAGAAAAATATCACAGTATCTTTCGTTGAAGAAAATGAAAATATAGAATTAATTGAAGAATACAATAACTTGAGAATTTATCAAATTTATGTTTCTGCTTATCAAGATGGAATTCTTGGTGGATACGATGTTGGTTATGGACCAAGTAATCATAACGGTGATTTACAAGGGATAATTAATGCTTTAGATTATATCGAAAATTTAGGAGTAAATGCTATTTGGTTAACACCAATTTTCGAATCAAAAGAAAATATAAACCATAGTGAATATGAAATAAGAGGTCGTTCTACTGGTTATTTCGCAGACGATTATTACAATATTGATCCTAACTTCGGTACAAATGAGCTTTTTAGAACATTAGTTGATGAAGTGCATGAACGGGGAATGTATATTTTACTTGATGGTGTGTTTGGACACCATGGCTCATATCCTATCGATGGTGTAGTTGATGGCAGAAGTCAATGGTACGGACATGAAACTGTTTACCCTGAAAGTTTAGATTTTTTCATTGATGTTGCAACTTATTGGATTGAAGAATATGAAATTGATGGTTGGAGAATGGATCAAGCATATCAGCTTTACCAAGACGATTATAATTATTTTCGCGATATCCGTTCTGCTGTAGAACAATTGTGTCTTGAACGGAAAGAAAACGGTGAGACATGGGGTATATTAGGCTATATGGTAGCTGAAGTTTGGGACAATCCTGAAAATATTCAAAAATATGGTTATAATCAAACCGCTTTTCGTAGCGCCTTTGATTTTCCAACTCAATACATGTTGATACAAGCCTTAACAAACCAAGGAAATATTACTGCTATTCTTCAAGAACTTGATGTAACGTTAAATTACGATTACTCAGATTTTGCTCAACCAAATCTTTTCATTTCTAATCACGATATGATTAGACTTGCAGATTTATTTCAAATATCAGGTCTTGAATATCAATCCTTTGAACGACATAAGTTGGCTTTTAGTTTTCTAGCAGCTTACACTGGACCTATCACTATTTATTATGGCGACGAATATGCAGATGATTTTTCAGGACTAACCTATGGTGTTTATGAATTAGATAGTTATCCTTATATCGCTCAAGACAATGTCGGTCGCACTAATGGAAAAATTTCTGGTTTCACTGCAAATCAAGAAGTCTTGATTAATTATGTAAGAGACTTAATGACGATGCGCGATACCTATGATTCATTATGGAACGGCGATAGAGAAAATGTTTATATTAACAACAATATTTATGCTGATTTAAAAACATCAGAAAATAACCAAATCTTATATATCTTCAATATAAGTGAACAGAATCAAGAAATAACAATAAGCTCAGAATCATTTAATGGATCACAAATTAGAAATTTATTTACTGGTGAAATAATACCTATTACTGGCAATCAAGTAACAATCAATACTACCTCACTTGAAGCAATGTACTTTTTAATCGAAAATTGAAAAAAACCATATTGTTATGGTTTTTTCTTTTAATTTTATTTACTTAATTTATTATCTCGTATGCACTATCAAATATCATTATTTGTTGGTTTGAATAACCAACATAGAAAATTTCAGCATCAGTAGTAAAACTAAAAATTAATTCAGAGTCTAATTCAATATCAGGATTAGTGTCTATTATGCTTTCATAAGGAATTACACTTATTGATAGACCGCCATAATCATTAGTTGGATCGAGGTAAAATTTATTTCCTTCATCATCCTTTAGTGAATTAAGTTTTTCATAAATATCAGCGATATTAAAAACAAAGGTTTCCATGACAAAGAATTCTTGTACTGCAACACGCTTTGGCACAAAAAGTATTTTATGCTCGCTATTTTTTATTCCCACAATAACGCCACTGTTTTGATATCTAGTTCCAGTCATAAAATAAGAAGTTTCCGAATCTACAATTTTAAAAAAGAGAAATTCTGAAAAACCATAATTAGCAACTGCAACGTCTTGCAATTCTTTGTCATTATAAACTCGGTATATTGAAGAACAAGAAGAAATGACTAAAACTGTAAAAATAGTTAAAATAATCAATTTAATTTTCTTCACACTAAATTCCTACCTTTATAATCCTTTAAGATAGTTAATTATAACATTATTAAAAAAATAAAAAAATAAAAGAGGATTATTCTTATGAAAAATCCTACTTCCATATGTACGTTTTTGAAAACAAATTAATTTAAACCACTTTATAAATCGCAATTACAATTAATATTTTTTGTTATATGTTTATTGATAAAATGTGCACAATTCCCGCAAATGTTACCGGCAACATTATCACGATGATTATAAACCACTTATTATTTTATTAGAAAAACATATTTTAAATTCCCTAAACAATTGAGAATGCATGTTTTAAGTAAGCATATATATTCTTTTTATTTAAGAAAATTAAAATAATCAATCTAAAATAATATTAAACATCAATTGGCATATAAATTTTAAAATCGATTTTTATACATTTTAAAATACGTTAGATATGAATATTATATAATGTAAACCTGCATAATGAATCGGCTTTATAAAGTTGGAGAGAAAAATGGTTAACCCACTCCCCTCTGCACATCAAACATTTTCACTCTCGCGCCAGACATACCTCAATCTTAAAAATAGTTATATTAATAGAGATACTAGTTTGATCCATGTCTTATTAATATAACTTTTTTAAAACTATCGAAAACATATATTATTTTTTTTAAAAAACACATCAAAATTTGAAGTGTTTTGTGAATTATATGAACCTATTTAATCTTGTTTGTATATCCGTATAAAAATAAAGCTCCTGCTGCTGAAAAAATAAAACTTCCTATAACAGCTATATAAAATCCTGATTTGACATCTGCCAGTGGAATAAAATTAAAGTTCATTCCATAAAATGACGCAACTAAGGTTGGTATTGATAGAACAATTGTAATAACCGCTAATGCTTTCATCACAATATTCAAATTATTTGAAATTATTGACGCAAAAGCATCCATCATACCCGCTAAGATATCTCTATAAACAGAACACATCTCAATCGCTTGGTTGATTTCAATTTCTGTGTCTTCAAGTAAATCTAAGTCATCTTCATATTTCTTAAATTCAGTACTTCTTGTTAGTTTATGCACAACAATCTTATTTGCATTCAACGCTGTTGAAAAATATACTAAAGATTTATTAAGTTCCATTAAATCAAAAAGTTCTTTATTTCGCATTGAATGATGTAGTTCTTTTTCAACTTCTTTTGTTTGACTGTCAATTTTCTTTAGGAAAGCAATATATGTAATTGCTAGTCGATATAAGAATAATAAAGTCAAACGTACTTTCTTATGCGGTTCTATTTTTTTATTTCTGATAAATAAATCTTTAATCAGGTCAGTTTCTTGTGCACTTACAGTAATAAAATGATTTTCAGTATGGATAATTGCAAATGGCGTTGTTGTATATGAATTTTTACTGTTTTTTATTGGATCATATAAAGGGACGTCTAAAACTATTAGTTTAGCATTATCCTCAGTATCAATATGCGCAGTTTCTTCTTCATCTAATGCGCTCATAATAAATTCTGCAGGTACGCCAAGTTTAGATTTCAACCACTCTACTTCTTCGATTGTAGGGGCTGTAACTTCAATCCATGATCCTGCGGTTAATTCTGATTTTCCTAAAATATCTATGATGTTTTTCTCCAGTTTTTTGTTTGTTTCAAAATATTGACTAATCATTGCTCACACATCCTTTTTGAGCAGTTAGACATGATGTTTTTTTCATTTTCTTTCCTCCTAAATTTATTTGTAAATTGATTAGAAGGTAATTTGAACTTGATTAACTAACAATATCGTTATTCGCGTGCGAATTTATACTTAAAAAAACGCGAGTCAATATATTCAAATTACCCTTTTGCATTCGCTCGTGATCCGATTCCATTAGTTATTCACCTCCAAACATCATTACAATTATAACACTTTAATTTACAATTGAAAATTCTAAATTTAATATGAAATAAATAAAGAGAAGTTATTCAAATAAATAAACGATCCAAATGAGGATACGTAATGGATTTAGATTAGTCACTGCAGAACTGAATGAAACGTTCAATTAAATGTCACACTCAAAAATTTATAAGCAAAATCTACGACAGTAATTTAGGTAGATTTATTAACATTGATAGACTCTTTAAAGAAATAGGAAATATTCCTTTTACCAATATTTTTGCATATTGTACTAATAATCCTTTATTTCAGATTAAAGGAATTCAAATGAGTGCTAAAGATAGGGTAAATAAAGCAAAATAATGAACCACCATTTGACCCCCCCAACCTCCTGCACGTCAAGCATTTTCACATAAACTGTATCCATCCCTATTTTTAGCCGTTTTAATTATATCTAAAACTAGTTTGACCCTTGTTTTGACCCTTTTTATATTTTCTAAACAACACAAATAAATAGCTGCTAAACCATTATTTGTTTAATGATTTATAGAGTTAAAGAAATATATTTTTATTCTTTATTTTATTTTACCTTTGAAATTCTAAATAAGAAAAGACAAATAATAGGGTAAATACAGAATATTGTTTTCAATCTTTATATTGTTAATACAAAAAACTATCGGATTTGCAACATCTTTTTCTTTTATTATTCTACTTAGAGAAGGATGCTTATTAAAGTTAATGCCAGATTTTGATTCAATGATTCTAATTCGTTTCCTAATTTGTAACACAAAATCTAACTCCATATTGGTAGGTTTTTTTCGATCATAATATCTTAATTGAATACCATTTTTAAAAAATGCAGATGCTAACGCATTTTCTATTATCGAGCCTTCATTTATTTCAATGTCTCCATTTAAGACTTCGAACTGTATTCCCTCATATGACATGGAAGTCAATAATCCTGTATCAAACATATATATTTTAAAGAGATTCCTTTTTTCACTTAGTGTCAGAGGTAATTCTATTGATGAAATATTGAATGACGGAATCGCAATTGATGTATCTATCAACCACATTATAGAATCCTCGTATGTTCTCATTTTAGGTTCTTTAGATAGCATTGACAAAAAATACCTTTTATTTTTTTTGTTTAATTGTTCTGGTATTAAGTCAAACACTTCTTGCACTTTTAACTTTTCTTTTCCTGAATATTTTTTTACGTCTTCTCGATAACTATTTAAAATGTCTTTTTGCTCACGTAAAACTTCACTTATGTTAGAAGTTTTAATGAATGCACTAACAACAGAAGGCATGCCTCCCACAATAACATACTCTCGAAAATACCTCATCATAGCTTTATGAATAGCGCTTGGTATAGCTTTTTGATTTACAAAATGCTTTTTTAATAGGTTAATAACTTCCTCATTCACATTTTTAGCCCATAAAAATTCTTCAAAATCCAAAGGATGCATATAATGTTGCTCTTCGAATCCAACCGGATAGCTGCTTACATCATTATGGTTAATGCCTAACAAAGATCCTGATTCAATATAATCAAATCTTCCATCTTGCACTAAAAATTTGATTGCGGTTCGAGCTTTTGGACAAGATTGGATTTCATCAAAAAAAATAAGACTTTCCTTTTCTATAAAAGGTCCTAAACCCAAAGCTGACATATTAATAATAATTGAATCTGCATCTAAAGATTCAGAGAATATCTCTTTATACTCTGGGTTTTTTTCAAAATTTAGTTCAATAAAGGATTTATAGTTAGCCTTTCCAAATATTTGTATGCTAGTACTTTTGCCGACTTGCCTAGCACCTTTAATTAATAATGCTTTCTTGTTATCTCTATTCTTCCACTGCAAAAGCACAGAATCAATTTTTCTCTTTAACATATTCTACCTCCTTTTACTAATGAACACCTTTTTCTAATGTTTTTCAACACTTTATTACACCTTTTTCTTATAGTTCATTAGAAAAAGCCATCTCATTATAGCTTATACGTTACTAAACGTTACTATCTATTGCTATCACTAGTCATTTTTTAATTATAATATCACAGTTTGAACAGAGATATAGATCTTTATTTTCTATTCTAGTGT